>LMZS01000190.1 GCA_001567085.1 Chloroflexi bacterium OLB15 | reverse complement strand
CGTTCAACAGATTGGAGCTGCCCTGACTCTTGGTCAGAATGTCGCGCGCGCCTGCTGCTTCCAGCACCGCACGCACCCCACCGCCGGCAATAACGCCAGTACCAGGGCAGCCGGGCGCAGCAGCACTTGCGCGCCGCCATAACGCGCGACCACCGGATGGGGAATGGTGGTTCCCGAAAGATTGACCTTGACCATCAAGCGGCGAGCGCGATCCGTGCCCTTGCGGATGCTATCCGGAACGCCGCGCGCCTTGCCGATACCAATGCCAACCCGTCCGTTCGCATCACCAACGACGACCACGGTACGGAAGGCGAAGCGCCGACCACCCTTGATCACTTTGGCGACACGTTTAATATCAACGACACGCTCTTCGAACTGCTCGCGCTCCTCGCGGTCGCGATTTTCGCGATTATCACGATCTCCGCCGCGATCACGCCGATTACGTGGCTGACGCTCTTCGCGGTTGTCGTTCTTCTCGCGGTTGTCTGATTTTCCTGGCATGCTTCACCCCGATCCTAGAATTCCAACCCGCCTTCACGAGCGCCTTCGGCAACTGCCGCCACACGCCCCTGATAGCGATAGCCACCCCGGTCAAACACCACTTTTTCAATGCCGGCGGCTTTGGCGCGCTGCGCCACTACCTGCCCGACAATTTTGGCAGCTTCCGTTTTATTCTTACCTTCGATCTGGCTGGCGACTTCCTTGTCAATGGTTGACGCGGAAACCAGTGTATGACCAGCCGTATCGTCGATCACCTGTACATAGATATTGGACAGGCTGCGAAATACGTTCAATCGCGGGCGTTCCTGCGTGCCGTTAACAGTGCCACGTACACGCAGGTGACGGCGAATGCGCGATTCGCGCTTTTGGATTGCTTTTTTAGTCATGGCCGTCCCTTATTACTTACTCTTGCCCGCTTTACCGGCTTTACGACGGATAACTTCATTGGAGTAGCGAACGCCCTTCCCCAGATAGGGTTCCGGCGGACGCAGGCGACGAATCTCCGAAGCGATTTGCCCGACAACCTGCTTATCAATGCCATTGACGCGCACAATTGTCGGATTTTTGCCCTCAACTTCAAACGAGATGTTCTCCGGTGGGGTCACGACGATTTCATGCGAGTAACCCAGCTTCATCACCAGGTCTTTGCCGCGCAGTTCGCCTGAATAACCAACCCCTTCGACGGTCAGACTTTTCTGGAAGCCCGTTGAAACCCCAGTCACCATATTGCTGATGAGGGCGCGGGTCAAGCCGTGCAGAGCGCGAGACTGACGCTCGTCATTCTGCCGGGTGATATTGAGGACGCCACCATCCTGCGCCACTTCAATGACCGGGCTGATCTCCTGCGAAAGCTCACCTTTCGGGCCTTTCACAGTCACATTCTGGCCGTCAATCGTAATGGTCACTTTAGCAGGGACGTTGATCGGCATCTTGCCAACACGAGACATATCATCAACTCCCGTCTACCATACGTAGCACAGGATTTCGCCGCCAACACGCTCGCGACGGGCCTGTGCTGCCGTCATCACGCCTTTAGGGGTGGTGACGATAGCGATTCCGATACCGCTCATCACGCGCGGCAGGTCAAGGCGGCCACGATACACGCGGCGACCAGGCTTGCTGATACGCGTAATATTGGTGATCACGGGGCGGCGTTCACGACGCGCGCCATGATACTTGAGGGTGATTTGCAGAATTGGATACGGCTTCTGCTCAACCACCTCGAACGCTTCGATATAGCCCTCTTCCTTAAGGATACGGGCGATCTCGACCTTAATTTTGCTCGACGGAATATCAACCGTCGTTTTTCCCGCCATCAGCGCATTTCGAACGCGCGTCAGCATATCTGCGATGGGATCACTCATCATGGCTCGGTAGTCCTCTGGTAGCTTACCAACTCGACTTCACCACGCCGGGAATTTTTCCCTCAAGCGCAAGCTGGCGGAAATGAATACGGCACAGACCAAAGCGCCGAATGTAACCGTGCGGGCGGCCACAAATCTTGCCCGAATTTGCATCTACAAACTGGCAGCGATTGTGCACGCGCACCTTGTATTTACGGCGGCCCTCACGGGCGGTAACTGATCGTTTCGCCATTGCTCTATTCCACCTTTAGCTAGCGCTCACGGAAGGGCATTCCCAGCAGCTTCAGAAGACGACGCCCTTCTTCGTCGTTCTTCGCGGTGGTGACGATGGTAATCTCCATCCCACGCACCTTGTCAATCTTGTCGTACTGAATTTCAGGAAACACCAATTGTTCACGCAGACCAATGGTGTAGTTCCCACGACCATCGAAGGTATCAGGTGAGACCCCCCGGAAGTCACGAATACGCGGCAGAGCCAGGTTAACCAGGCGGTCTAACAGCGACCACATGCGCTCGCCGCGAAGCGTAACTTTCACGCCAATAGCGCGGCCTTCACGCAGCTTGAAAGTGGCGATGCTTTTACGCGCCTTGGTGATTACGGGCTGCTGCCCGGTAATCGCGCGGAGATCAGTCACTGCACCATCAAGCGTCTTCGGGTTATCAATCGCATCACCAGCGCCGATATTGAGAACAATTTTCTCAATACGCGGCACCTGCATGACGTTATCAAACTGGAATTCCTGCATCAGCGCCGGGACGACCTGTTCCTTGTAGCGTTCTTGAATAGCGTACTTCGCCATTGCTTATCGTCCTCGACCCTAAACCTTGTCAATCTCAGCATTGCACTTCTTGCAGAAGCGCACTTTGCTGCCATCATCGCGGACTTTGAAACCCACACGGGTAGCCTTGTCGCACGAGGGGCACACAACCATCACGTTAGACAGGTGAAGTTTGCCTTCAAAGTCCACGATTTGTGCCGGAACCTGGCGATCCCCCGCCTGCTGCGCCTTACGATGGCGCTTGAGCATGTTCACACCCTGAACGACAACGCGATCTTCCTTAGGATAAACCGCCAGAACTTCGCCGCGTTCGCCGAGGTCTTTACCTGCTCTAACTTCAACGGTATCGCCCGTTTTCACACGCTGCATCTTAGATCATCCTCTCCCTACAAAGTTTCTGGGGCGAGCGAGACGATCTTGAGAAAGCCCCTGTCGCGCAGTTCACGCGCAACCGGCCCAAACACGCGTGTGCCACGCGGGTTTTGCAAATCGTCCGCAAGGATGACAGCAGCGTTATCGTCAAAGCGAATGTAGGAACCATCATCACGGCGGTATTCCTTCGCCACGCGCACAATGACGGCTTTGACCACATCGCTTTTCTTGACGCTGCCCTGCGGCTGCGCCTGTTTTACGGTAGCGACGACAATATCGCCGATGCCGCCATAGCGCCGAAAAGAGCCACCCAGAACGCGAATGACCAGCAGTTCCTGAGCGCCGGTGTTATCGGCAACCTTGAGGCGGGATTCATTCTGAATCATTCCGCTGCCTCCTCAGTCACTTCTGCTTCGCTGTTCTGCAAGATTTTTTCATCTGGCAGCGCTTGCAGTTCTTCCTTGCCCGTTGTGTCCAGAACTTCTTCAACAACCCAGCGCTTGTTCTTGCTCAGCGGCTGGCTTTCGACCACACGCACCAGCGCCCCCACCTGAATGGCGTTGCTTTCGTCGTGTGCCATGACTTTCTTAGTGGTCTTGATGACCTTTTTGTAGATCGGGTGCAGCTTCTGGCGCTCGATGGCGACGACGACTGTCTTCTCCATCTTATCGCTGACCACGCGCCCGACCAGACGGCGGCGTTTGTTAGCCATTTGTGCCTTCCTTCTGTGCCTGACGCTCGCGCAGCACCGTTTGTACCCGTGCCACATCCTTACGCGCCCTACGGATTGCATTCGGGTCTTCAAGCTGACCGAATGCCTTCTGGAAGCGGAGATTGAACAGCGCTTCCTTCAGATCTTCAAGCTGATCCAGCAACTTTTCGTCAGACAGGCCACGAATTTCGCGAATATCCATCAGACAAGCTCCTGCCCGGAAATCGGGTCGATACGCTTGACGATCTTGGTCTTGATGGGCAGCTTCATCGCAGCGAGACGAAGCGCTTCTTTGGCTTCTTCTTCGGGGATGCCGCCCATTTCGAACAGCACCCGACCGGGACGAATCACTGCTACCCAGTATTCAACGGGACCTTTACCCGTTCCCATGCGCGTTTCAGCAGCGCGCTTGGTGAACGGCTTATCGGGGAACACCCTGATCCACACTTTGCCACGACGCTTAATGTAGCGCACCATCGTCCGCCGCGCGGCTTCGATTTGCCGGCTAGTTAGCCAAATTGGCTCCAGCGCCTGCAACCCATATTCGCCAAACGCAACCGTCGAACCGCGATACGATTTACCCGTCATGCGCCCGCGCATTTGCTTGCGGTATTTCACACGCTTCGGCATTAACATCTTTCGAAACTCCTCAACCGATTCGCGCCGAACGCCCTAGGACGTTACGTACACGTCCAACTTATTCTGCGGCTGTTCCTGCTTTTGCTCGATACCAAAAACTTCGCCCTTATAGACCCACACCTTGATACCGATACGGCCAAAGGTGGTCAGCGCCTCAGCGCGGTTGAAGTCAATGTTGGCACGCAGCGTATTACGCGGGATGCGGCCTTCGCTAACCCATTCGCGGCGTGCCATATCAGCACCCGCGAGGCGGCCGCTCACTTCGATCTTGATACCCTGCGCGCCCTGGCGCATCGCCTGGCTAACAGCACGCTTCATTGCGCGACTGTGACCGATACGACGCTCCAACTGACCGGCGATGTTTTCTGCAATCAACAGTGCATCGGTATCCGGCTTCTCGATTTCGGCAACTTCGACCTTCACCTTGCGGCCATTGTCTTTGGTTGCGCCATAGAGTTCTTCCAGGGCAGTACGAATCTTCTTCACTGCCGCGCCCTTTTGCCCGATTAGGATGCCGGGGCGAGCGGTGTGAATGGTGACCTGCAACAGGTTGGGGAAACGCTCGATTTCGATGCGAGAAACCCCGGCCTTAGCGCCTTCCGCCTTCACCAGACGGCGAATGGCGAAATCCTGTTGAAGCTGCTGCACAAACTGCTCGCCAGTGGCGAACCAGCGCGCATCCCAATCACGGTTTACCTTCAGGCGGAAACCAACTGGATGTACTTTACGACCCATGCTCTTTCCTCTCCTACTGCGCCGTGTCGTCTGACAGAACGATGGTCAGGTGCGAGGTGCGGCGCAGGCGCGGCTTGTAGCGACCACGTGCTCCTGCCTTGAAACGCTTCAGCATCGGCCCACCGTCAGCATAGATCGTCTTGATCACCAGTGTTTCACGATCAAGGTCAAAGTTATTGACCGCGTTAGCAATGGCGCTGGTCAGCGTCTTGTGAATGATGCCCGCGCCTTTTTTCGGCATGAACTCCAGAACCGCCAATGCCTTATCGGCATTCATTCCGCGCACCGTATCGCAAACCAGTCGTAGCTTCTGGGCGCTGATTGACGCGTAAGTGGTACTTGCTTTCACTTCCATGTCTGCGCTTCCTATTTCTTCTTCTTTTCGACCAGATGCCCGCGATAAGTGCGGGTGGGCGCAAATTCGCCCAGTTTGTGGCCAACCATGTTCTCAGTGATATAAATCGGAACGTGGCGACGGCCATCATGTACAGCGATGGTGTGACCGACCATCTGCGGGAAGACCGTGCTGGCGCGGCTCCAAGTCCGAACCACAGTCTTCTTGTTCTCGGTGTTCAGCTTCTCAATTTTCTTGAGCAGCTTCGGGCTTACGAAAGGGCCCTTTTTCAGTGAACGACTCATTATTTATTTTCCCTCACCGACTAACGGCCCGTACCACGACGGCGCACAATAAAGCGATTGGTACGCTTGTTGTTGCGCGTACGTTTACCCAACGCAGGCTTGCCCCAGGGGGTCTTCGGCCCAGGCATACCGATACCGGAACGGCCTTCACCACCACCATGCGGGTGGCCGCCGGGATCCATCGCGATACCGCGAACCGACGGACGCCAGCCCAACCAGCGATTGCGACCGGCCTTGCCCAGCTTGACGTTGCCATGTTCGGTATTGCCCACCTGCCCAATAGTCGCCATACAGCGCTCATGGATTAGGCGAACCTCACCGCTTGGCAGGCGAACCTGGGCATAAATGCCCTCTTTCGCCAGAAGCTGCGCCGAGACACCGGCAGAGCGAGCCAACTGGCCGCCATCGCCCGGCAGCATTTCGATATTGTGAATCTGCGTACCGACCGGAATATCGCGAATGTACATCGCATTCCCAGGGCGGAGTTCGGCCAGTTCGCCATTGGCGATACGATCACCAACTCGCAGACCCAGCGGGGCAATGATGTAGCGCTTTTCGCCATCTTCGTATTGCAGAAGCGCGATACGCGCCGAACGATTCGGATCGTATTCAATGGATACAACCGATGCCGCGCAATCAAACTTGTCACGACGGAAGTCAATGACACGATAGCGACGCTTGTGACCGCCACCGCGATGACGCACCGTAACGCGACCAACATTATTGCGCCCGCCACGCTTACGAAGCGCCTCGGTTAACGAGCGTTCAGGCTTCGAGCGGGTTATTTCTTCAAACGTGAAGCCCGTCATTCCACGGCGACCCGCCGAGGTGGGCTTATATGCTTTTACCGGCATGTTTCTCTCGCCCCGTTACACTTCAAACAGATCGATTTTGTCGCCGGGCGAAAGAGTAACAATCGCCTTTTTCCACTCTTTCGAGCGCCAGTAAGCACGGCGACCGCGCAGCCCACGCTTGGCGGGCATGATCATCGTGTTTACTTTGACCACCTTCTTATCGAAAATGGTTTCAACTGCCGCCTTGATTTGCGGCTTGGTTGCATCACGGTGCACTTCAAACACATACTGGTTCTGAACGTCTGCCAGACCGGTAGAATGTTCGGTAACAACCGGGCGCACGATGATGTCGTACAGATGTAAATCCGCCATCGCCGTTACTCCTTACCCCAGATTTCTGTGATGATGTCCAGGGCAGCCAGTGGCACAATCACGCGATCAAATGTGAGCAAATCGCGCACATTCAGATAGCGGCAATTGAGCGTCTTTGCATCCGGCAGGTTATTGACGCTGCGTTTGACATCTTCTTCCGTACCCGTCACCAAAACGAGCTTCTTATTCTCACCGGCAAGCGCCTTGAGAATACGACCGGCTTCCTTCGTCTTGGCGTCTTTTACTGACAGCGTATCTACAAATACAAGCTGCCCATCTGCCGCCAGCGCGCTAAGCGCACTACGAATAGCGCCCTGCCGCATTTTCTTCGGCATATCCACCGAATAATCACGCGGTTGGGGGCCCATCGGGCGGCCACCGCCGATGAACTGGGTGGCGGTGCGCGAACCGTGACGGGCGCGACCAGTCCCCTTCTGGCGGTACATCTTGGCAGTGGTGCGGCTCACGTCTGCACGACGCTGCACTTTATGCGTTCCAAGACGGGCATTCGCCATCTGGCGAACGTAAGCCTGGTGCATTAAAGGCTTATTTATCTTGGCTTCAAAAATATCGGCGGGCAGATCTATGGTCTTAATCTGCTTACCGTTGATATCCAGCACTGGAACTTGCATGGCGTCAACTCCCTCTCGCTCTAGCGGCGCGCCCGCGTAGTCGGCTTCACGACGACAATGCCGCCGTTTGCGCCGGGAACGGAACCCCTAACGGCGAGCAGGTTGCGATCAGCATCAACCACGACGACTTCAAGATTTTGCGCCGTCACGCGATCATTGCCCATGCGCCCCGCCATACGCTGTCCCTTGAACGTGCGGCCGGGATTGGTGGTACCACCAACTGAACCGGGAGCGCGTTCGCGGTCAGACTGACCGTGGGTTTTTGGCTGCCGATGAAAATTATGGCGCTTGATGGTACCGGCGAAACCACGGCCCTTGCTGACGCCTATCACATCTACGCGCTCACCTTTAGCGAACACGTCAGCCTTAATGGTTGAACCTTCGGCGACATCCACATCACCCTGCACGCGAAATTCACGCAAGTGGCGCACCGCAGGCAAATTATTCTTCTGAAGATGACCGAGCTGGCCTTTGGTCAGGCGTTGGGGCTTGGTTTCTCCAAAGCCGAGCTGAACGGCAACATAGCCATCCTTATCGGCGGTACGTATCTGGGTGACAAAGCATGGACCAGCCTGCAAGACGGTCACGGGGATAACGTTCCCGTTCTCGTCAAACACCTGGGTCATGCCCACCTTCTTACCGATAATGCCTTTCATGCTTTACTCCCGAAAGGCGCTTCAAACGCCTTTCCTCTATTTCTCTGCGCAGCGGCGGGCGGCATCTGCCCGCGTACGCCCTTCAATTAGATCTTGATTTCGATATCAACACCGGCCGGGAGGTTCAGGCGCATTAGGGTGTCGATTGTCTTACTATCCGGGTCCAACACATCGATCAGGCGTTTATGCGTGCGAATCTCGAAGTGTTCCTGCGAGTCCTTGTCAATGAACGACGAGCGCATAACGGTGAATTTTTCAATCCGGGTCGGCAGCGGCACTGGCCCTACCACCCGCGCACCGGTACGTTCGGCCGTCTCAACAATCCGCTGCGCAGACTGGTCGAGCACACGGTGATCATACGCCTTCAAGCGGATGCGTATCTTACTCTTGAACATATACGTTCCTTCGTCGCGCTAACCCCGCCATTTGGCGAGGGAAACGATGCCGGGAGTTTTACTGCGCACTCCCGGCATCGCGGAAAAGCACTGTCCTGCGTAAACCCTTAGCTAAAAGCTAGAGGATTTCCGTAATTGAACCCGCGCCAACGGTCAGACCGCCTTCACGGATAGCGAACTTCGAACCCTTTTCCAGCGCCACTGGAACGATCAGTTCCACTTCCAGATTGACGTCGTCGCCGGGCATAACCATTTCCACACCTTCGGGCAGGGTAACTGTACCGGTCACGTCCATGGTGCGGATGTAGAACTGGGGACGATAACCATTGAAGAACGCCTTGTGGCGGCCACCCTCGTCCTTCTTGAGGACGTACACCTGAGCGCGGAATTTCTTCTGGGGCTTGATGCTGCCGGGCTTGGCAAGCACCATACCACGTTCCACTTCTTCACGGGTGGTGCCGCGCAGCAGAATACCGGCGTTGTCACCCGCTTCTGCGTTGTCCAGTTCCTTGTGGAACATTTCGATACCGGTCACGGTCGTCTTGAGGATTTCATCGCGCAGACCAATGATTTCGATATCTTCACCCTTCTTCAGGGCGCCACGCTCAACACGGCCGGTCACGACGGTACCACGACCCTTGATCGAGAACACGTCTTCCACGGGCATCAAGAACGGCTTGTCCTTTTCACGGGTGGGGGTGGGGATCCAAGCGTCAACGGCATCCATCAGATCCAGAATCGGCTTGTATTCGGGCGCGCTAATGTCCTTGCTGGCGCTTTCATTGGCAGCCAGTGCTGAGCCACGAACAATCGGGGTTTCATCAGAGAAGCCGTAGCTGGAGAGCAGTTCATGCAGTTCCAGCTCAACCAGTTCCAGAAGTTCCGGATCGTCGAGTTGGTCAACCTTGTTCAGGAACACAACCATAGCGGGCACTTCCACCTGACGGGCGAGCAGCACGTGCTCACGAGTCTGAGGCATGGGGCCGTCTGGCGCGCTGACGACGAGAATCGCGCCGTCCATCTGCGCCGCACCGGTGATCATGTTCTTGATATAGTCACGGTGGCCTGGGCAGTCAACGTGCGCATAGTGACGCGCGTCGGTTTCGTACTCAACGTGACGGATGTTGATGGTAATACCGCGCGCGCGTTCTTCGGGCGCGTTATCAATGTCCCCGTATGCCATCGCTTGCGCCCTACCCTTAAGCGCCAGCGTTTTGGTGATCGCGGCGGTGAGGGTGGTCTTACCATGGTCTACGTGGCCGATGGTGCCAATATTTACGTGAGGCTTGCTGCGATCAAACTTTTCCTTAGCCATTTCCCTTAGTTCCTCTTGCTTATCGCTTGTTCACTATCCCTACGAAACTGTCGTCACCGGCAGGGCGGGAACCCCGCCGATGTTCGGGACCAAACCCAAAAACTAGAGGTTACCCTTGATCACATCGTCAACGATGCTGCCTGGGGCAACACTGTATTTCTCAAACTCCATCGTGAAGCTGCCACGCCCCTGTGTGAGGTTACGCACTGTCGTGGCATAACCGAACATTTCACCCAGCGGCACATTCGCGCGTACCGACGTACCGTTACCGCGAGGCTCCATCCCAGAGATGATGCCGCGACGGGATGACAGGTCACCTACAATCGTGCCGGTGTAATCATCCGGCACCACCACTTCAACGCGCATGGTAGGTTCAAGCAGAACCGGTTTCGCAGCCTGCACAGCTTCCTTCAGCGCCATCGAACCGGCGATCTTGAAAGCCATTTCGCTGGAGTCCACGTCATGGAAGCTGCCATCTACCAGCGTGGCCTTGATGCCCACGACCGGGTAACCGGCTAACACGCCGCCAGCCATTGCTTCACGAATGCCGTTTTCAGTCGGGCGGATAAATTCACGCGGAATTGCACCACCACGAATGGCATCTACGAAGAGCAGGCCGTCTTTAGCTTCCGCAGCTTCTTCGTCCGGCAGCGGCTCAAATTCGAGCACAACGCGGGCGTATTGACCTTTACCACCAGACTGACGTTTGAAGGTCATGTCGCTGCGGCGGTCACGGGTGATGGTTTCACGATAGGCTACACGCGGGCGGCCTACAGTTGCCTGGACGCTAAACTCGCGCATCATACGGTCAACCAGCACTTCAAGGTGCAGCTCACCCATACCGCGAATCTTGGTCTGACCGAGCTTATCATCAACCTCAATCTTAAAGGTCGGGTCTTCCTCAGCCAAACGGCGCAGGGCTTCACCCATCTTGTCCTGGTCGGCCTTGGTGTTCGGTTCAATCGCCACTTCAATAACCGGCTCAGGGAAGCTGATCTTCTCAAGCACAATCGGCTTGTCAGTATCGCAGAGCGTATCGCCGGTGAAGGTGTTCTTTAGCCCCAACACGGCGGCAATATCGCCTGCATGAACTTCTTCAACATCTTCGCGGCGGTCAGCAAACATACGCACGATACGGCCAATACGTTCGCGCTCGCCCTTGCCGGAGTTCAGCAGCATCGTACCGGCTTTCACCACGCCGGAATAGACGCGGAAGAAGGCCAGACGACCCACAAACGGGTCAGTCAAAATCTTAAAGACCAATGCAGCTGCTGGCTCATCATCGCTGGGTTCACGAATTTCTTCGGCGTCAGTCTTGGGATGCGTACCCTTAACGGCGGGGATATCCAGCGGAGAAGGCAGAAGTTCAACCACTTTGTCCAGCATCAACTGGACACCCTTGTTTTTGAGCGACGAGCCACACAGCACCGGCTGCAACTTACCGGCCAGCGTAGCTGCACGCAGCGCCGGCATCAGTTCTTCATCGCTGATTTCTTCACCGAGCAGATACTTCTCAGTGAGGTAATCATCGTTCTCGACGATCTTTTCGATCATCTCGCGCGGCGCGTTTCTGCCTGTTCGCGGTAGGCTTCGGGAATGGGGTGATACTTAATATCGTTACCCATTTCGCCTTCAAAGGTGACCAACTGCATCTTGAACAGGTCAATGATGCCTTCAAAATCCGCACCTTCGCCGTAAGGGAATTGCAGCGGCACCGGATTCGCATTCAAGCGTTCGACGATCATATCAACACAACGCTGGAAGCTGGCACCAGTACGGTCAATTTTATTGACGAAGCACAGGCGCGGCACCTCATAGGTGTTCGCCTGACGCCATACGGTTTCCGATTGCGGCTCAACGCCAGCAACGCCGTCGAACACAACGACGCCACCATCCAGAACGCGCAGCGAACGCTGCACTTCAGCGGTGAAGTCTACGTGGCCGGGCGTGTCAATAACGTTGATTTGATGGCCGTTCCACGAGGCGGTAACGGCAGCGGCGGTGATGGTGATACCACGTTCACGTTCTTGCGGCATATAGTCGGTGGTGGCAGCACCTTCGTGCACCTCACCGATGCGGTGTACCATCCCGGTGTAATACAGCACGCGCTCGGTTGTGGTGGTTTTACCAGCATCAATATGCGCGATGATGCCGATATTGCGCACCTTACTTAAATCGAGAGCGGTTTCTATCTTCTTGACCATGAGTTTCGCTTAACTCGCTAACCGTTAGCGGAAGTGAGCGAACGCGCGGTTCGCTTCCGCCATACGATGGGTATCGTCTTTCTTCTTAATGGAGTTCCCCTGCCCGTTGGCAGCATCCATCAATTCGTTCGCCAGCTTTTCGGCCATATTACGGCCGCCGCGCGAGCGAGCGTTTTCCAACAACCAGCGCATTGCCAGGGTCACGCCGCGTTCGTGGGCAACTTCTACCGGAACCTGGTAGGTTGCGCCGCCGACACGCATCGGCTTCACTTCAATGGCCGGAGTAACGTTACGCAGCGCCTGCTCCAACACTTCGAGCGGATTGCGCTTTGTCTTCTCTTCGATGACATCCATCGCGGTATACATAATGTGCTGGGCGGTGCTTTTCTTACCGCCGTACATCATGCGATTGACGATCATCGCCACATACAGGCTGTTGTACTTGTTATCCGGCGGCGTCTGGCGCTTCGGAGGGCTTTTTCTTCTCGGCATTTTGACTATATACCTTTACTTCTTGCCTTTGGCAGCGGCAGCGCCGGCCTTCGGCACTTTAGCGCCGTACTTGCTGCGAGCCTGCATACGATTCTTCACGCCATCGGTATCCAGCGTGCCACGCACGATGTGGTAACGAACGCCTGGCAGGTCTTTCACACGACCGCCGCGCACCAACACCACGCTATGCTCTTGAAGGCTGTGCCCTTCACCGGGAATGTACGCTGTCACTTCGATCTGATTGGACAAACGCACACGCGCTACCTTACGGAGCGCCGAATTTGGTTTCTTCGGGGTCATCGTCTTGACGACGGTGCACACGCCACGTTTCTGCGGCGAACCCTTCCTTGTGCGAGTGCGTTTCTGGTCATAGACGTTCAGCGAATACTGAAGCGCCGGCGACTTACTTTTACTCTTTTTCGCCTTGCGACCCTTGCGCACCAACTGATTAATGGTTGGCATAAACTTCTCCAAACAACGTTGCTCGCAAAACCTTCCGCGATCTTTCGGTACAGACACGCAAAAAGGCGCACTTCGATATGCGAAGGGACGCCCTATGAATGCTGACCGTGACGAGCCAATCCGCCGTGCGGAACGCTTTCGCCACCTCGCTCAGTTCGGCACCGCCTTGCCTCCATAGAGGATTACTGTGCCGGCTACGCGTCAAGGAATACTACAGGAGCGATTTATCTACGTCAAGGGTAGGCGACCTGAACAGCCACGATTTTGAAAATTCGTACAAGCTGCACAAAACCGTAAAACGGCAGATCAAGCCTGTTTTGCAGCAAGTTCCCTTACCACACGCAGCGCCCTAGCCATGTGCGCGCCGAAATTGATGCTCTCAAAGGAATGCTGCACAACCCCGTTAACGTCGATGATAAACGTTGCCCTGCCCTTGAAAACAACATATTTGCGTTTTACGCCGTATGTCTTGCCTACTTTGTCATCAGGATCGCTTAAAAGCACGAAGGGCAGCTTATACTGAGATGCAAACTTGTCCTGCGTCTCAACTGAATCACTGCTAACGCCGATTACTTCAGCGCCTGCCTGTTTGAAATCTTCGTAACTGTCACGAAATTGACAAGCCTCAAGCGTACACCCCCCGCTAAACGATACCGGGTAAAAGTACAGGACAACTGTTTTGCCTCGAAAATCGCTAAGGCGGATGGTATTGCCTGCCTGATCTTTCAGCGCGAAATCTGGCGCAGTTTCACCAGCTGAAACTAATGTGTCACGCGTGGATGTTGATTCTGTCGTCACCACAACCTTTTCCTCAGATTAACAGCAACCCTGTAAACATAGACCGGCTGGCAGCGGGGGAACATACAAGAAGCAAGCTTACTGCTGGTAGTATTGGATCAATTCTTCCCTGCTGTGCACGCCTAGTTTGCTGTAAATCTTTTTCAGATACCAGCGGATTGTTTCAAGGCTGAGGAAAAGTTTATCGGCTATTTCACGGTTGGAAAGCCCGTCAACAGCCATACGGACGCCGGCAGTTCAGCTGCATGGGTTGGATAGCCTGATTGAGCACGAAGGGTAAAAAAACTGCTTAATAACAAAAAAGCAGCCGTGTGGCTGCCTTTTCAGCGAGCAAATTTGCGTTTATGTGGCGACGTTTAGCTTCAAAACTTCGGAAACCGCGCCGACCAGCTTATCAACGGCGACGGGCTTGCCCATGAAGCGTTCCGCGCCCGCTTCCAGCGCCTGATTCATCTGGAAGCCGCCAGTTGCGCCGCTAACCACCAAAATTGGAATGCGGCGAGGGATAGTCTGCTTCTTCAGGTAGTGCAGCAGGTCAATGCCGTTCATATCCGGCAGCATCAAATCCATCACAATCGCATCGGGCATGATCTGAAAAACGATATTCAGGGCTTTGGTGACGGTATCTACCAACGTCACTTTATAGCCACCCAATTCCAGCGCCATGCGAAAGACCGAGCCGACTTCTTTATCATCTTCTACAACCAGAATATGCTGGCCTTTGCCGATACGCGGAATATTCACGGGTTCCAGCGTGCCGTGCAGCGGCGTGCCGCCTTCAACCATCGGCGTGACCGCAAAGAGCAGTTGCAACCGCAGCCGCCCCAGCATGATTTCGTCGCCGTGACGCAGGCGATATTCCTTGTCCGGCTCACAGATCAGGCCATTCAAGCGCGTGCCATTGGTGCTGTTCAAATCTTTCAGGAACAGCCGCTCTTCACGCACCAGAATAACCGCGTGCTTGCGGGAAACGCCGGTTTGAAATCCGTCGTAGGGGGAGAGATCGATTTCAGGGGTGATCTTCTTCTCTGCATCCAGCCGCCCCAGAACCATTTCGGTCTGAACCTGCTTTTGCAAAGTAGAAGGCGTGCCCACGACCCGCAGTTCAATTACATAGGGCAACTGGCGGTCAAGCGGGCCAGTTACGCCAATGCGCTTGTCTGCCGGAATGCTCATTTTGAGATGTCTGGTACCGATGTTGCCAGTGTGATTGAGGGCGCCGTCAGGCATCATCTAGAAACCTTGATTAGCTGAACAGTTAAGCGTTTCTGCCTATTTACGTATAACCTTACACTGTTTTCACGGTTTCGTGCATACAGAGATTCAAACGGATATACGGTACTTAAGTATACAGTACATACGTCCCGCCTACGATTTCCCTTTATTCTCATCCTCTAATCATCTTGTGGTGTAATATTTGCGCCGCTTCTTCTTCATATGTTGGTGACGATAGTCATGAAATTGAGATTCATTTTGGCCGCCACGCTGGTTTGCATGGTGGCAGCAGCTGGTTATGCCAGCGCTCAGGATGCAGAGATCACGCCAGAAGCAACTCCACAAATTTTACTGAATGCCCTGCCCCCCCTGGTACGATTAGAGGGTTTAACGCCAGTCTATCAAGATGTGAACCGCTGTTCCGCCGCCGCGCTAAGCATTCAACTCTCTTATTACGATTGGGGCGGCACCTATACCGACACCATTCACGGATTGAACCCTCATGCGGAGGATGTCGCGGTACGGCTTGATGAGATGATCAGCTTTGCCAACGGCTACGGGCTGGAAGGCATAGAGCGCACCGGCGGCACGCTGGATATGCTCAAGCGGCTGGTTGCAGCAGGCTTTCCGGTACTGATTGAAAACTCGTATTTTGAGGGCGCGGGCGGCCTGAACGATTGGATGGGGCATAACCGCGTGGTCATGGGCTATGACGACGCGCAGGGCGCCATCCTCACATTCGACTCGCTGCTGGGCAACGGGCCAGACAACACAGGCCGCCCGATCCCGTATACGGATGTAGATGAGCGCTGGCGAACCTTCAACCGCGATTACCTCGTGCTTTACCGGCCAGAGCAGGAAGCGCTGCTGCAGCAGGTGATGGGCGATCAGTGGGATACAACGATCAACGCTGAATGGACACTTGAACAATCACAAGCTGAAGTGGGCACACCCAGAGAAGATAGTTTCACCTGGTTCAATATTGGCACAGCGTTACTGGCGTTGAATCGTAATGAAGAAGCGGCGCAAGCCTTTGACGCGGCGATCAACAACGGCTTGCCCTGGCGCATGATGTGGTACCAGTACGGGCCGTTGGAAGCCTATTTACGTGTAGGCAGATATGCGGACGTGATCACCCATGCGGCACGGGTGATTAGCACCACCCCCGGCGTGAAGAAGCTTATTACTATGTCGCAATGGGCGCTGAAGGCATGGGCGATTTGCAGCGCGCGGAAGCTAATCTTGAGGTCGCCATTTTCCGCAATTCCCACTACACCGCCGCTATCGAGGCGCTGGCACGTATACGAGCGGCAATGGGAACCCCTGCGCCGTAGCACGAACGAGTGATCATCATGATGCGTTTGAATTTTCTTTGCCGTATACCATTGTTATTGCTGCTAATGGCGGCATCTCCCGTGATAGCACAAGAAGCTACGCAAGAGCCGCTAGCAGAAGGGCTGCATATCGTCAGCGCTGCCCCTGAAGAGCAGCAAGATATTTACGGGCAGAACATACAGGTAGCGGTTGGCGAGGTTTTGAACAATACAGAAACGCCTTATGCTAACCTGCTGCTTTCGGCACAAGTTTTTGACGCTGATGAGGAGCAAATTGGCGAGGGTTTCGGCTATCTGGTGGATATATGCGGCGCGGGTCTGCTGCCAGATTATGTGCTTCCGCCAGCGCACAGCCAGCGCTTCAACATTCCGCTGGAACTGTACGAAAATGACGCCGAGATTGATACTATTCAGGTGACGGCAGAAGGCGAGCCTATACCGGCAGATGCCGCTATCGAAGAAGACTCTGGCGCGATCACTCAAATTAGCGATCAGGAAGTCATTAACGTGATCTGGGAAGGGCCGCGCTCGCTGGATTATGCGATTGGCTGCCCGCGCGATCTGGAAAGCGAATGGTCATGGCATCGCTACAACCGCATCAGCCAGCGTGATCAGGCAGTGGATTACGCCTCAGCAGAACTAATCACCCCTGAACTGCTGGAAATCCTCAACCTCACTGATCCGCTGATCTACCAAAACTCACGATTGTCCTTCGCGCCAGGTGGAACCCGCCTGGTCTATCAGGATCGGGTCAATCGCTTCTATACAGCGGCGATAGATGGGCGTTTTCAACGGCAAATTTTTGGCAGCCTGAATAACCGTTCCCTGCAAACGATTGAATGGCTGGATGACGACCGGTTTATCGCTCGTTATTTTGGCGCATATGGCGATCCGGTACTGTATTTCACGGCAGATGCTGAAGGCCGCGCGCTTAGCCTGGCGCCAGCCAACAACCGCGCTTCAGTAATTATGCCCGGCGCTTCGCGAGATGGGCGGCGTGTGATCATCGCGGGGACTTTTGACACGGATGCCGGGGAAAACATTTTAGGCTACTACATTCATGTAGTGACTAACGGTTTTTTTGAACTGCTTTTTGAGGCAGAGCCGCCGGGATTGAATTACCCCCAGCCTGTACCGATTGTGGATATGGAAGCAGGCGTCGTTTCACATGTCTTTGTAGTACGCCCGGTGGATGGTGAAAATATGCTGCAATGCTTCAATCGCGGCGAAGGCACGCTAACGAACATCACGCCTGTGCCTCTCCAGCTAGCCGATAGTGATCGATCTGGCATGTGGCTTTCGCCGGATGGCACCACGATGGCAATCGCGGCAACCGGCGCGAACGGCGGCCTATGGTTGGTTAATCTGCTCACACTCCCGCATTGTTAAGCGCGGTACTGAATTTGAATTTAGGTAAAGGAATCCGCATTATGATCCGCCTCACCATCCTTTATAACCTTCCGCCCGGCGATGACGAAGAAGCATTTTTAGCCTGGCGGTTAGGCGAACATCAGGCGCAAAATGCTGGTTCGCCCGGCGTGATCCGCACTGATTTTGGCCGCGTTGATGAGATGTGGAGCTTCAGCGATGGTCTGGCAAAGCCGCCGTATCGCTTCATGACCATCGTAGATTTTGTAGATCGGGCGGCTATGGAAGAGGCCTTCCTTTCAGAAGCGGCACAAGAACAGCTTCGCAAAGACGCAAAAGCGATTGACAGCCCACTATTTCTAATCAGCGAAGTGCTGGTGGCAACAGAGCCGTAAAACCGCCGAGCATAGACATACTGCATAACCTGAAGAGATTAATCGTTATGCAGTATGCTAAAATAAATCCATTCTTGATATTGTTGATTATTTAAAAGGAAATTCTATGCGGCATGATTGCTGGGCAATATGGCCAGATCGCGGCTTTCTGATTAACCCTGACCCGTTAATTTCTACCAAGCAAGCGCTTGACGGCCTGATTGCTCCTGATGCGCTAGAGCATATTGAATCTATCGCTACTGACTTGCCCGCCTTGCTTCTCAGTGGACGCGCCCGCCCCCTCTTTGAAAAATTACCCCGTTACGATTTTTCACCCCTCACGCCCGAACTCAATAAAGTAGATTTCCGCGCCGTTGAGCGCCTGATGCAAATTTATTCGTACTTTGCCAGCGCGTTCGTCTATGGCGTGGCGGAAAAACCCGAAAAGCGGATTCCTGAGGGCGTAGCCGCGCCGCTGGTACAGCTAGCCGCGATGGTAGAACGCCCGCCGATTCTGTCATATTCAAACTATGTGCTCGCAAACTGGCGGCGGCCTGTACCTTCAGCGCCAATTTTGGTTGATGATCTGCGGTTGATTCAGAATTTTCTCGGAAGCCGCGGCGAATCCTGGTTCATTTTGATCCATGTAGATATTGAAGCGCGGGCGGTTGAGGTGCTTAAAAATCTGCATACAGCCGTTCAGTCAGTTGAGCAGGATGATCCAGCGAAATTGGAAAAGGCGCTCTCCGGCATTGGTGAAAGCATCAGCCAGATGGTAGCCACTTTTCGACGGATGGCCGAAGCATGCGATTCAAAAGTGTATTATTTCAAAGTGCGCCCGTATATCTTCGGATTTGATGACGTAATTTATGAAGGTGTGCACGCCTATGCGGGCAAGCCGCAAACTTTCAGCGGGCAAACTGACGCGCAAAGCTCGATTGTCCCGGCGCTGATGGCGGCACTAGGACTAGCCCACGAACAGAACAGCCTGACGCATAGCCTTGAGATGACGAAGGCGTATATGCCCAGGCCGCACCGCGAATTTGTGCATGAAATGAGCTTGACCGGCATTCGCGAAAATGTACGCTGGCATGCAGATCGCGCGCCGCTGGTTGAGGCTTACAATGAATGCCTGCTCCGTGTGGTAGAGTTCCGTTCGCTGCATTATTTTTTCGCTAGCGAACACGATTTCACAAAAGCGGAAAACCCGCCCGGCGCAAGCGAAACAGGATTTATGGACTGGCAGAAGCTGCTTCGTGATGAGGCTGAACAACAGCTTATCCAGCCGGTTCCCCATATGGCACACTATAGTATGCGCTGATTGCCACTACGCCGCACCTCAAAATTCGCGTAATCTATTAGGGCGCAGCAAAAAAAACTGTGCCCCATTTGTTTAACTGCTGCTTTCAAGAACCCGTTTATGTCCTATCGCATTCTTTTTGTATCATCGCTGCATCATCCGGAAGCGCTGCGCGCCGCGCGAGAGCAAAGGCCAGAAGATCCGCCGCTGTTCCCGCCCAGCATGGCACAGCATTTCTGGGAAAAAGCTATGCGCAAACGCGGGCATACACTGGATGTGTTCTACCGCAATTTGCCCGGCGGGGCGCTGAACGACACTGCGCGCAGCGAGCGGCACAGCGAAGGTATCACTCCGGCTAAAGTGATTGCTGCGATCAATCATCGGATTCCAGCAGAAATCCGCCCAGACATCCGCAAGCGAAACGCCAACTTACTGGCAAAAGCGCAGGTATTTAAGCCTGATATTTTGTGGATGACCGGGGATAACACCGTTATTTACCCGGATACGCTGGCGCAAATTCAGAAGGATACAGGGGCGCTGCTGGTTTATGCCTCTGGCACTTCGCCAATTGTGTTTTCAAAACCGATTGATAGACAGGCGATGCCGCTTTACGATCTCGTGCTGGTTAACGACTACTATCATGGCGTTCAATGGCTGGAACTGGGCGCGAAACGTATGGAGTGTTTGCCGATTTCAGCGTGCGATCCTGAGTTTCATCATCCATACCCGCTGACCGACGAAGAACGGCAGATGCTGCAATGTGACATTGCTTTTGTTGGAACACTGGTGCCGAATCATCTATATAGCCGCCGGGTGAAGGCATTGGAGGCCTTGAGCGATTTCGATCTCGGCATCTGGAGCGTACACGATGTTCCCGCCAGCCTGCGCCGCTTTATGCGCGGCAAAGCATTGGGCGAGGATATGGAGCGAATCGTTTCGGCAGCCAAAATCAGCGTGAACACACATGGTAATTTTATGCGTTATGGCGGCAATCTGAGGTTGTTTGAAGCTGCGGGGGCGCGGGTGTTCCAGATCACCGATGATTTACCCGGCACACGGCTGTGGTTCCCTGAAGTGAATGGCACGCCAACACTGGCAACCTATCAATCAAATGACGATTTGCGCGAGCAAGTTGCTTACTACCTAACCCACGACGCCGAGCGTGAAGCAATCGCCGCAAACAGCCAGCGCCATGTATACAGCCATCACACGTATGATCACCGCGCCGAGCAATTTGACGCGATGATTGACCAACTGCGACCCTAACATATAATCATGTCTTATGAATACTGAAAACAGCCGCTACGACAGCACGCGAGAAGCGTGGGAAAATATCTGGGATGGCGCTTCCGTCGAAGTAGAGCTGGAGGCAGTAGCTTCAGCGCGTTCGATGGAAACGATCAATAAATATCTGCCTTATCTGCCGAAAGATGCGCCGATCATCGAAGCTGGCAGCGGGCTAAGCGCGGTAGTGATCACGCTGCGCAGGCTGGGATACCCGATCTACGGATTAGATTACGCAGTGAACGCGCTGGAAATCTCGCGGCGCTACGATCCTGAATTAGCGTTGTTAGGTGGGGATGTTCACAAGCTGCCATTTGCTGAAAACAGCCTCGGCGCTTATCTGAGTTTTGGCGTGCTGGAACATTTTGAACAGGGCATGATGCCCGCGCTGGACGAAGCCTACCGCGTACTGCGACCTGAGGGAATACTGGTGCTCACCATTCCCTACCCGAACATCGTGAACAAGCTGGTGGCATGGAAACGACGCGCGAGCGGCAAAAGTTTGCTCACCGACGATTCGTTTTATGAAAGCACGTATACCAAAGGCTCGCTGGTCGGCAACGTGAAAGCGGCTGGCTTCAAAATTGAACATGTCTCGCCTACCAGCCATTCGTTCACGCTGCGCGGGCTAGGCGGCGTGTTCCAGGCACCCGGCTACTACAAAACCAGCGCGCTCGCTGAAGGTATGGGACGCATGGTCAAAGTAGTGGCTCCATGGACGTTCAACTATATGACACTGGTTGTCGCCCGCAAGTGACCGCGCCTCGCATCTCCGTGATCATCGTGAATTACAACGGCAAGGACGACTTGCGCCGCTGCCTTGCTGCGTTACGCGAGTCAACCCTGCCCGCTGAAGTAATTGTGGTGGATAACGCCTCGCGCGATGGCAGCGCTGAGATGGTGCGCAGCGAATCTCCAGAAGTGAAACTGCTTGAGCCGGGAGCGAATCTGTATTTCTGCGCGGGTAATAATTACGGCGTGAAGGCTGCAACAGGCGACTATGCCCTGCTGCTGAACCCGGATACGGTGCCACCGCCGGATGCACTGGCGACGCTGGTCAATTTCATGGATAACCACCCGGATTACGCGGGCGCAACCCTACAGCTTCGTTATCCAAACGGCGATATTCAGCGGACTTGCTCGCGTATCCCTGGCTATCGTTACCTGCTGCTGACGCAAACGGTACTGCAATTTCTGTTTCGCGGCGCGGGTAAAAAAGCTGAGGATCATCACTGGTACTTTGATGAGGGCTGGGATCGCACGAGCGATTTTGATGTTGAGGCGATTCCAGGCTCTTGCACGCTGATGCGCCGCCAGGAATTACGGCTGAGCGATCATTTGCTGCTGTATTTTAATGAGGATGATCTGGCGCGGCGTTTCGCGGGGCGCAAATTCCGCTTTCTGGCTGCCCCTGCGATTGAACACCGCGAAAAGTCAGTTACGCGCAGCGCCACCGCTACCCGCATTTACTTTCGCGATCTGATCGCCTACTGCAAACTGCATCATGGTTGGATTCGCGCTGGCATCATCTGGCTGCTATCGCGCCCGCTGGAATGGGCGATCCGCTGGCGAATGCGGCGGCAGGCAAGCTGAAGTTCACGCACAAACACGCTACAATCCATTTTCAACGAAACAACCGGATTGAGGATGCAGCGATGACTTCCATCGGATTGATGATCGAAGGCCAATGGGGATTAACCTGGGGGCGCTGGCGACGGCTGATTGAAGCTGCCGATACGCTGGGCTACCAGTGTGTGTTCCGCTCGGATCATTACACGATTGGCCCCCCTGACGATAATTCGCTGGAAACCTTCATCTCGCTGACCTATGCGGCAGATCATACAAAGCATATTGAGTTTGGGCCGCTGGTGGCGCCAACTACATTTCGGCACCCGGTATTAACCGCGCGTATGGCCGCACAAATTGATGATTTGAGCGGCGGGCGTATGGTGCTGGGGTTAGGCACTGGCTGGCACGAACGCGAACATAAACAATTTGGCATCTCCTTTTATGACCAGCAAACGCGTTATGAAATGCTGGAAGATGCTTTAGAGATCACCACGCGTTTATATCATTCAGACGCGCCAGTAAGCTACACGGGCAAGCATTATTCATTGGATGGCGCGGTGCTGCTGCCCCGCCCTTCACGCGCTGGCGGGCCGCCCATTTTGATTGGCGGTAACGGGCCAAAGCGCACCCTGCCGCTGGCAGCGAAATACGCCGATGAATGGAACGGCGTTCATATCAGCGTCTCCACTTTTAAGGAACGCAGCGCGCTTTTAGATGATCTGCTGGGGCGAAATGGACGCGGGAAAACGGCGGTCAAACGCTCGGTCATGCTGCCCTGCATCATCGGCAAAGATGACGCCCAATTACGTGAAAAGCTCGGCAACCAGATTGAACCAAGCGACAAGCTGCTGGAGTGGAATAAGATCATCGGCACGCCCGCGCAAGTGGTGGATCATATCGGCAAATATCAGGAAGCAGGGGCATACCGCCTGATGCTGATGTGGCAGGATCAGAACGATTTAGATGGCATCGAACTGCTGGCAAAAGAAGTATTGCCACATTTTCATAAAAGTGGCTAAGCGATGGATATGCGCCGATGAGCTGTATTCGGAGCATGCCCCTACAGCCGTTTTTTAATCCATCGGATACAGGCTGCACCCGCCATCCACCAGCAAAATTGAACCTGTCATGTACTTAGAAGCATCGCTGCATAAGAACAGGAAGGCATCAGCTACCGATTCAGGAGTCTGCAAAGCGCCAAGCGGGATCGCTTTGCTGGCGCGAGCGCGGTAATCCGGTTCGGTTTCCCATTGGCGCAGCGCCATCCCCGCCCCAACGATGCCAGGCGCAACGGCGTTGGCGCGAATGCCCTGTGGCGCAAGTTCGCGGGCGAATGAGCGCATCAGCATGTTCATGGCCGCTTTGCTGGCGCTGTAAGGGGCAATATCCGGCCAGGGCACCGCGCCAACCCATGAAGTGGTGAAAATAAGCTGCCCACGTGTGCCATCATTGAGCATGGAACGCGCGCCAGCCTTCGCCAGCAGATAGGCGGCCTTCAGGTTGACATCCATCAACTGATCCCACACATCATCATCGTAAGTGATGATCGGCGCTGCCTGTACCATGCCTGCATGACAGCAAACGACGGTAATTGCCCCAAATTTCGCCCGCGCCATTTCGATTAACTGCTCAACAGCCTGCGCGCTGGTCAGGTCGGCACGCACATACTGCATACGATCCTTGATCACACCTGCCGCGTCCAACCGCGCCAGCGCATCAACGTCTGGCACAATATCGTTGACCGTGACCCGCGCGCCGTGATCAGCCAGCGCCCTGGCTACCGCCACGCCGATTGCTCCCGCGCCACCGCTGATCACAATATGCTGCCCTGCTAAAGCATCTTCACGAAAAGTCATCATCCTGCTCCGAAAGTTCTGGCAATCTTCATTTGTATTTTGGCTGATAGTATACTGTGCGAATGTGATCCGGCAGTGAAACGGAACGGTGATGAGCGTGGAAGCGATTGCGCTGTTACAAAACAAGCGGGTGGTGCTGGGGGTTTCAGGCAGCATCGCCGCTTACAAAGCAGTTGACCTTGCCAGCAAATTGACGCAGTACGGCGCCGAAGTTGATGTGATCATGACTGAAGCCGCGCAAAAAATTTGTGACTCCCCTCACCTTTCAGGCAGTGACAGGCCGGACAGTGTATACCGACCTGTGGGCTTCAAACGCCTCAGGCCTGGCCACCCACATTGCCCATGTTGGGCTGGCTGAAACCGCCGATCTGCTGGTGATTGCGCCAGCGACTGCCGATACGCTGGCGCGGCTGGCGGGTGGCTTTGCCAGCGATCTGCTGGCGATCACGGCTTTAGCCGCGCGCTGCCCGATGGTGATTGCCCCGGCGATGGATGGCGGCATGTATGAACACGCAGCCACACAAGAAAATATCGAGAAGTTGACGCAGCGCGGAGCAACCATTATTGAACCAGAAGCAGGCCGCTTTGCCAGCGGGCTTACAGGGCGCGGACGGCTGCCAGAGACTACCACACTGATCGGCGCGATTCGGCTGGCGCTGGGCAAGCGTGGCAAACTGGCGGGTAAACGCGTGGTGATCACTGCTGGCGGCACCCGCGAAGCGATTGACCCGGTACGCTATATCGGCAATCGTTCCAGCGGCAAGCAGGGCTACGCGCTGGCGCAGGCGGCGCTGGATGCTGGCGCGGAGGTCACGCTGATCAGTTCTGTGCAATTGCCTACGCCTCACGGTGCGGATTTAGTGAGCGTTGAAAGCACACGCGAAATGCTGGATGCCGTATTAACTGCCTGCGCCGATGCGGATGCGCTGATCATGGCGGCAGCGGTGGCTGATTTTCGCCCGCAAACTGCTGCCGCGCAGAAGATCAAAAAGACGGAGGCCAACGCCGATGGCTTTTCGTTGTCGTTAGAGCGTACCGAAGACATCCTTGAAGCAGTAAAAGCCGCGCGTCAGCAGACTGGTTTTCCGCGTATCGTGGTCGGTTTTGCCGCTGAGAGCGAAAACCTGCTGGCAAATGCCCGCGCGAAGCTAGAGCGCAAAGGGGTTGATCTGCTGGTGGCGAACGACATTACTGCCAGCGATGCCGGTTTCAGCGTGGATACTAACCGCGTGACGCTGCTCACAAAAGAAGGTGACGAGCGTCTTGACCTGATGAGCAAGGCGCAGGCTGCCGAGATTGTGATGGGACGAGTGGCGACACTGCTGGGTTAATGCGGATGCCGTAGGGGAAGCGGCGCTGTACAGCTTTTTAGCGTGACCTGTATAATCAGCCGGATGATTTGCTCACATTCGCGATGATTTTGCCATGATTGAACCTGAAAACTCGCTGGACGATACCTCACCACGCACGCCGTATGATGACCGCCCGATCACGGCGGCCAAAGAGATCATGCCAGATGACGATGACCCGCCGTATCTACAGCGCGAATCGCGGGGCGGCGGTTGTGGCATGACCACCCTGATTTTTGCGGTGCTGGGGTTTTTCGCGCTGGTGATCGTTGCCCTTTCGGGGGCGGCGGGCTGGGTCAGCGGTCAGAGACAGGCGAGCGTGAATGCCACCGCTACCCAGAGCGCGGCAATTGGCGATCAGATTTCGCGCATCCCCAATGATGTCGCTTCCGGCAATCTGGTGCTGCTGAACGCGCGGTTGCAATTTCTGGCAACACTGACGCCCGGCGTGCCGGGGATTAGTGACTATGCGCAAACGGCAACGGCGCTATATATGACCAGCCAGCCTACCGCGACGGCTTCACCGACCAATACGCCGACTGAAACCGTCACACCATTACCAACGGCCACGCCCGATCCGGCGCAGCCTTCGCCAACGCCGGGAATCGCTTACGATCTGGCAGCGCTGCTGGCCGAAGCGCAGACTGCATACGCCACCGGAAATTACAGCGATGCGGCAGAGCTGGCAGAGGCGATCAGCGCGATTGATCCGAATTATGAAACGGTTAGCGTTCGCACCATTTTAGGCGACTCGCTGGCAGCACAAGCGCGCAATTACTATAACGCCATGCAGCCTGCCGCCGGAAACCGCATCGTCGGGCAGATGGAAGCGCTGGGTATCCCGACCGGCGATCTGGCTTATGAACGCACCGTCGGCGAAGTATATCTGAATGCCATGAGCAACATTGGCATCAGTTTCCCGCAGGCGATCAGCGCACTGGAACGACTGCTGTCATTTGGGCAGGGGCGCTACTACCAGCAAGCGACGGATTTGCTTTACAGGCAGTATGTTGGCTATGGTGATGCGCTGGCTTTTGACCCGAATTACGGCTACTGCCCGGCAGTCGCGCAATATCAGAATGCGCTGCGGATATACGGCAGCGGCGATGCTAACGGCAAGTTAAGTCAGGCTGAGATGATGTGCGCGCAGGCCACGCCACAGGGCGGCGATCCTTCAGCGACAGGAACCACCGATGGCGTTGCGCCAATTGGCGTGCCGGGATCGTAACCTCACAAAAAAGACCTGCGGGGCGAGAGAAAGTCTCGCCCTTTTCCTTAGTATGATATTCCATACTATTCTCACAAACTGCTTATTTGCATTTAACCGCGAATTCACAGCCGCCCGCTAAAGTGTATGGTACTGAGCCTGCCTTGCTAGCGCAGTTGATGTATAGAGCAGTGACGCGATTTATTGGTACTCAAAGCAGGCTCTTAGGCGTAGGACTTTATATCCTGCCCTTCCCTCAACGAGCTGCCTGAAGTGCCCCCCTCACCTCAGGCAGTTTCGTGAATAGCCCTACAAACGTTACAATCCAGCCCATCTATTCCCCATTCACAACTCATCTATGGGACAAAATATGGCTGGAAAATATTTTGAAGACCTTGAAGTAGGCGCAATCTATAGGCATGAGATCGGGCGGACGATCACCGAAGCCGATAATGTGCTGTTTAGCGCCCTGACCCTGAATAATCAGCCGCTGCATTTGAACGAAGACTTTGCCGCAAAAACTGAATTTGGGCAGCGCATCGTGAACGGCATTTTCACGCTTGGGCTGGTGGTAGGCATCAGCGTGAACGATTTGACACAAGGCACAATTATCGGCAATCTGTCGTATGAAAATGTCGTGCATCCGCGTCCAGTGTTTCACGGGGATACGGTGTACGTGGAAAGCGAAGTTGTATCTAAGCGCGAAAGCCGATCACGGCCTGAAGCGGGTATCGTCACCCTAAAACATATCGGGCGCAACCAGCACGGGGATATTGTGATCGAAGTCACACGGACGGCTCTTTTTCTGAAGCGCCCGACGATTGCATCCTGAATCTCGACAAAGGCAAATTCTATATGCCCGAAATTACGCTCAAAGATGATCGCCAGTTTCATGCGCCTTCAGGGAAGCGGCTGGTGCTGGCATTAGAAGATAATGGCGTGGATATTCTGCATCGCTGCGGCGGGCATGCGAAATGCACCACCTGCCGGGTTCAGTTCATACGCGGCGAACCCACCTGCATGACTGAAGCCGAGAAAGAGCGGTTGGAGGCACGCGGGCTGTTGGGTGAAGTGCGGTTAAGCTGCCAAATTTTATGTGAGAGCGATATGACGATAGTGCCGATCAACCGGGTTTCCAGCAGCGACGTTGAAGATGCTGGCCCACGCCCCGCAGATTCGATCACGCCGAATCCCGTATGGGTAGACGCACCAGCATCACGCAGCCGAACGGTGCACAACACATAGCCAAACTATAAGGGTTAATTTCAGCGTTTGAGCTACGCGCCGCGCGCAATATCGCGCGGAACTTTTGCGAAAAATACTGATCCACCTTCAGGCGGGCAATCTACGCCGACAGTTCCGCCCTGCGCTTCGGCCAGCATCTTCACAATCCACAGGCCTAAGCCTGAGCTATTTTCCCCAGCCGTCGGTTTTGTGCTTAACCGACTGAACATCTGGAACAGCCTGGCGCGCTCAGCCTGAGGAATGCCCGGCCCCTGATCGGCTACACACAACTGCGCGAAATCATCCTGCGATTCGCACCACACCGTCACCGTTGACTGCACCGGGCCGTATTTAATGGCATTGCTGATCAAATTGCTGGCAATTTGCGAGAAGAAGCGCGGATCGGCATAAACGGATAATGGCGACTGCTCATAACGAATTTGCGTGCCTTTGTTATGTGCTGCCAGCGAATACTGCTCGACCACCTTACGGATGATCTGAGACGCATCAAAGACCTGAGGATCAGGCGTGAGCCTGGCGGGCTGATACGTAGACGCATCCAGAAAAATGCGTATCAGCTCGTTCATATCGTTCAGCGTAGTGTCAATGTTATCCAGAATGGACGCTACCTGTGGGCGATCTCCAGCGATCTCGCGCAGCAAATACTGTGCCATCCGCAGATTGGTGAGCGGCCCTTTCAAATCGTGCGAGACGATACGCAAAAAGCGCTCTTGCATCTCTTTGGCTTCGCGCAGCTCTTCAATTTTTGACTTGTAGGCGTCATTGAGCTGCTTCAGCGCAAGCTGGTTATGTACGCGAGCTTTCAAGACCGCAAGATTCACAGGCTTGGAAACATAATCATTCGCGCCGCGCTGAAGCCCCTGCACCACGTCGTGACTATCCTGCCGCCCAGAAATAAGGATGACCGGCAAATCAGACAGCGCTTCTGAACTGCGAATGGCTTGCAGCACATCCATACCGGTGCTGCCGGGCATCATAATGTCCAGCAGTACGGCATCAAACTGCCGCGCTTGAAGTAGATCGAGCGCTTCGTCGCCGCTATTGGCTTCCGTAACTTCGCAATCACGGCCTAAAGCGCGGGCAAAGAGCATTAAGCTTCCGGGGTCATCGTCAACGATTAGCAGTCGCGGAATGTTCGAGTTGACGTGCGCAGCCGGCATAAAATGTTGGGACATCGTTGACGTTTGCTGGCCTAGACGTACGTTCTTTACCTGAGTTTATCACGCACTTGCGTTTATTTTCTTAATTCTTCGCCAATACTCAAAAATTGGTTTACGAAATTCGGAAATCATCAACGCAAGTTTAAGTTCCAGTCATTCACGTACACAATCACGCCGCCGTCATGCACAAACAGCACCGGCTCTACCGGGGTATCGCTTTCCACAAACGGTATCGGCGGGCCTACCGGTTGATCGTTGATAAAGATGCTCACGGTATTATTGTTCAGGTCGCGCGTCAAACGGATACGCAGGGCGCTGGTTTGCAGGGCGCGCTGGCTGATGGCTGTAAGATCGCCATTCTCGTATTGGCTAACGCGTACAATCTCCTGCGAAGTCAGGTCAATTTGAACGCCTACCGCCTGTTCAGGATCATCAGCGTTACGCAATAGCAGGCCGTAGAATACATCTTCGTCCACAATCAACGGCGGGTTAAAAGATTGCAGGATTAGCGACGCTTCCACCTGCCCGATACGGGCGGAAGCGTTGTTGCCAAAAGTTTCATCTAGTACTTCCGCCGAAACTGCAACTGCCAGCACGTCCCCACCCTGCGCTGCGCCGCTGCCAAGCCGCCATGAATCTTCTTCGAGATTTGGCGAGAACACATTTTCATCGAACAGCCCCTGCGCCGCGCCTAATTCCAGCAAGTCCTGCGTGCCATGCAGACCGCCGGGTGGCAGCGTTGGCGAAGGGGTCAAGGTGGGCGTGCGGGTGCTGGTCGCGGTAAAAGTCGCTGAGGGCGTTGGGCTATATGTATTTGACGGCGTGGGCGTAGGCGAAGGCGTGCGGGTGGGCGCTGTGGTTTCCGTTTGGCGCTCGCCAATGGTTGCCAGCACCGGGATCGAGGTCGGGGCGTTGGTTGGCGGGCGAGTGGGCGCGGCAGTTGTATCGCTCGTCACCGCAAGTTCTGATGTGGCTTCAGCCGATACCTCAGGCGAGACTACCAGCGCAACAGAATCGGTTGGGGAAGCCATTTCTACAGTACGCGTAAGCGGAATTTCAGGCCCGCCGGATTGATTACTTGAGAGCGCCAGCGCCGCTGCAATCACGCCTATGCCACCCAGTAACCCGAACACAACCCAACGCCCCGAACGGCGGCGCGGACGCTCATAAAGCGGGGGAAGCGCTTCGGCTGTACTGGCTGCCGGCTCAAAAACTTCATCAGCTTCGGACATGCGCGGCACAGGCTCAGATGTCGGCGGCGCTGGAAATTCCGGCGTTTGCTCGGTTAAGGCATACCAGTGTTGATACAGCGAATAAGCCGGATGCCGATCAATGAACATCGCCCGGAAAAAGTCATTCAGGCGGTTCAGCTTGGAGCTGCGGCGTAAGCTGCGATCGGCGTACACGCCGGAGAACATTTCATACATTTCGCGCCACTGGCGTAAGGTGACGGCGTACTGTTCACCCAGCACCCGCACAGTGGTTTCTTCAGGGTAGCGATGCGCTTGCAGCAGTTCGTCGGTTGGCTGCGCGGGCATACTTTCCACCAACTGCGCCAGCTTGCGCGCGTTAGTGTGCAGCCCGGCAGCCACCGAAATCAGGTTCACCAACCATGCGCGATAGGGGGTCAGTGTAATCTGCGCGGACTGCTCGATCTCGTCAACCGACTTCACCGCGTTTTCCAGCTTATTTCCTGCCGCACGAAATTCGCCATCCGTCCAATCACGAGCAGCGGCTTCAACTTCACGCAGGCTGTGAATCGCGGGGGTCATCAATTTCGACTGCGCGTTCTCTTCAAGCGAACGGCGAGTTTTATCAAGATTTTGCAGCACAGATGGCGAATTCACCGTCGAAATCAGGGTTTGCGCCGCTTCCAGATCGCGGCGCTGCTGCACATATTCTTCCAGCGCGCGTGTTAGCGTATGACGCGGCCCCAAATCGCCCAGCGTTCGCGCGGCGGCATCACGCCAGAACAGGGCATCGTCCATACGGTTCTCACGGGCATCTAATGCGCCATACAGCACCACATTAGCGAAGAAAACACGCACGGGCGCGGTGCCCATCTGAGACATTGGCTCGATCAAGCCCTTGCTCATCGCCTTGAGATATGTTTCCTTACTGGGCATTTGCGCGGCAAAACTATCACGCAGGCTAATTTCATCCGGCGCGTACAGCAGTTCAATGGCGGTCAGCGTGGTCTGAGTACGCCGAATATCATTGATGCCGCCCCGCTCTACCCATTCACGCATATGCTGGGACAGATCTCGCAAACGCCGCGCAGCCACCCGCTCGCTTTCAGTACGCGCTGCTTCACCAGCCTGAATGCCAAGCCGTTCGGCATCGGACAGCCTTCCGCGATCAAAGTTTTCCCAGCCATCCGCCAGCGCGCGGCCTAACGCGCCAAACAGCGCGTTACGTTCAACATAGTTGGTATTACGTACAACTGCCCGAAGCTGCCCAATCCAATTTGCCAGCGCAGGGGCTAGCCGCCGCAGCGAATCTTCCATACTTTGAAGCGCCGCAATTGCATCATCTTTGCGGCCATGCACGACGACAATATCGTATTGATCCCATGCCGCCTGTGCCTGCCCAAGCCTGTTGACCATCATCGCCAAGCCTTCATCAAACAGCCCGGCATTGTACGGCTCAAGGGACGCATGGGCGCTTTGCAGCCATTCCGTAATATCCAGCCCATCAGCCGCAGGGATAAACGATTCCATGCCGCTGAGCACCTGATACAGCCCGTCCAATTCGTGGGCAACCGCATCCCATGCTGGCGCAGCGGGGATGATTTGGCGTGAATGGTCTACTGCGCCAAGCGCATCGCGCGGGCTGGATACCGCCTGCTTGCCGATCACATGCATGTTATCGGCAAGCGCCATTGCCGCGTTGATCGCTCTGGTAAGCGCGGTGATCGGCAGCAGCTTATTCGGCAGGTGGTAACCCGCGTTCATCGCTTCTAACATTCGCGCCAGCGAATTGAGCTGCTCAACAACCGAGCGAAAGCCATCGCGCAGTTCGATGACCGTGTTGCTGGTTGAGCCAGTAAGCTGATCCAGTGAAGCGTTGACTTCGTTCAGCAAGGCGCGCGGCTCGCCGACCACCAGCCCATCGCGAGCAAGATCGGCAAGCGCTACCTGCAGGCGATAGAGATTTGGCCGCAGCAGCATGATCTCAGGGATATGCGCGGAGATTCGTTCAGCCAGCAGCCACTGGAAAGCTAAAGCACGGTCATCGCCTTCGGTTTGCGTCACCAGGATACGCGCGGCTTCGGCGGCATCACCCTCAAACATCAGCGATACGGCTTCCTGCACAGCAGCGCGCGGCACTGCCGAGGAGATTTGGGTTTCGCTGGAAAGCGCCGCCCAATCCAGAAGCAGGTTGATCAGGGTGGCAGTTTCGCCGCGCGCGCGCGGGCGCAATTCATCCAATACCGAAAGAGCGCGTGACCAGTTACCGCTTTCGAGATAAATACGCGCCGCGTCCAGATCGGCGGAAACCTGCAAATCCGAAAGTCGGGACTCTATTTCCTGCTCGATCTGCTGCGCTTGTGGGAAACCAGGATCGGAGAGACGCACCGGTTCCAGCGTGCGCAGCTGCGCCAGAAGCTCATCACGGCTCAATTCACGGCGCATACGATCTGTGATGCGGGTCAGAATAGCGGCGCGGTCACGTTCTACCGGTGCGCGGTAATCCGTCAAGTCTTTGCGGAGTTCAGAAATAGATTGATAGCGGTAGCGCGGGTTGGGATGTACCGCGCGGCTGATAATGGCCTGCAAGCGCGAATGCAGACGCTCGGCATCTTCGCCAAAGCCCAGCCGAAAATCATCGGTGGCGTTCATATTACGCGGCACTTCCACGCGCCCGCCGCCGGTCACAATGAAATACAGCAGCTCGCCCACCTGGTACACATCCGAGAGGCGGCTAACCCCCTGCGGCGTGCCTTCTTCACCCTCTAAAAAGACGGCGTTACCCCAGTCAATCACCTTAAGGCGATATAGTTCCCGATTCCAGAAAAGATGCTTGGCGTCAACGTCGTTATAAACAATGTCGTGAGCATGTGCGGCTTCCAGCAGTTCAAGCAGCCGGTCAACCACTACCAGCATTTCCAGTTCTGGCATACGTTCGCCAGCGGCAGCCAGCTCAATGACCAGGTCTTCGACAATGTAGCCTTCAGCGCGCTCGATCACGATGTATTGATGAGCGACACCCCCTACGTTGAACTGCCCGCTGCCAAGAAGCGCGGTTAGCGCCGGCTGCCCTGCCAGTTTTTGCAGCGCCTTACGCTCGTTAAGGATGCTAACTTCCCTGCCCGGCGCGAATCGGCGGCGCATCTTGTGGCGCAGGGCGTTTAATGACGACAAGGCGATCATTTTCGTGTATATCCACTGCGCGCAGGGTTTCACCACTGCGCCCACGTGGATAGATGTAATCGTAGCGGTAGCGGTTATCGAATAAACCTTCGGCCATTAACTGGTCTCAATCGTCGCGATGGACACAAATCAACTTATGTCCACTTAATAAGATATGTAAGAAAGGCATGCACGTTGGTGTCTAATTGTACGTCAGCAGATGGACTGTGCAAAACGTCGTCAGGTTGATCAAATATTCCAGCTTTCGTATGATTCCATCATCCTACCATCGAAAGCTGATCAACTATGCGTGTTTTACTTCAACGCGTCACTCAAGGCCGCGTCCTTATCAATGAAATAGTGAATGGCAGCATCGAGCGTGGTTTTGTGGCGCTGGTCGGCATTACCCACTCTGATACCCTCGCCCACGTCGAACTGCTGGCGCGTAAAACTGCTAACCTGCGCGTGTTTGAAGATGCACAGGGCAAGATGAATCTATCTGCCCTGGACATTGGCGCGGATATACTGGTGGTATCGCAGTTTACGCTGTATGCCGACGCTCGTAAAGGCCGGCGTCCCAGTTTTATTGATGCCGCGCTGCCGGACGCCGCCTCGCCGCTGGTGGATGCTTTTACCGCCGCACTGAAGGCGGAAGGCATTCAACGGGTCGAAACTGGCGTTTTCGGCGCAAACATGCGCGTCGAAATTTTCAATGATGGCCCAGTGACTATTCTGCTGGATTCGGATGATCTGAGTTCTGGAAATTGAAACGAGACTACAATGATTGAACAGTATCTGGCAGCTTTAGCTCTTGATGATATTCCCGCCCGCTGTGATGCGGCCAGGATGCTGGGCGAAATACGCGATCCGGCGGCCGTAGAAGCGCTTGTAGCGTGCTTGCAGCACAGCGATGCCAAGTCGCAGTATTCAGCATTTTCAGCGCTGGTGAAAATTGGCGCTGCGGCTGCCGCGCCGCCGATGGTGGATACCTTGCTCGGCACATCCAGCAGCCGCTTATGGGAACTAATAAAGCTGAACATTGGTATGCGCCTGCGCGCCGGCCTGCTGAATATCGTGCAGCGCGGCGATTCTGGAACTGCCGATAAGCTGACCAACGCCCTGAAGCAAGACCATTATGATGAATACCAGCGCGCATATTTGATGCAGCTTTTAGGGCGAACCGGCGATGAGCGCGCGGTAGAAAGCCTGATCAATACGCTGATTGAGGATACCGAGTTACTGCGTGTCTCGGCAGCGGATGCATTGGGCTGGATTGGCGATGAGCGCGCGGTGCAGCCGCTGCTAAGCGCGTTGGAGCAATCGCCCGCTGACAGTTCAGTGCGCGAAGTAGCCGCCGAAGCGCTTGGGCGGATTGGCAATCCTGAAGTTATCCCTGCGCTGGTCGCTAGTTTGACCGACACCAATGAGTGGGTGCGCCGCGCTTCAGCGGTGGCATTGGGCGATCTTGGCGATCAAAGTGTCATGGATGCGCTGGCGCAAGCACTTGGTGACGAAAGCGCGCTGGTGCAGGACGCCGCCTTTGAAGCCATCAAGAAGCTGAGCGATACCAGCTTCACGACTGAAATATCGCCGTGATCGTGATTGGAATGAGGCGGGCAAGAGGTTAATCCGCGCTGCGCGAATCAAAACGGGGAAGCGATGATCTTCCCCGTTCGTATTTTTATCATATTCTGGCTTAATCAGCAGCAGCAGAGGTTGTGCTAGCCGGAGCAGAAGCCTTCTCTTTAGCCGGAAGGGCTTCACTTTTGGTTTCTTTCGCCTCTTTCGCGCCATTTTCAGCGGGTTTGGACGCAGCAGGCACGGTAGTGCTGGACTTTGACGCCCCTTTGCTGTCGTTGATATAGAACCCACTGCCTTTAAAAATGATGCCCGCCGCCTGCACGATGCGCGTCACTGGCTTTCCCGTTTCCGGATCAATCGTCAGCGGTGTATCACTAAACTTCTGGCGGTAATCGAACGTCGTCCCATCCTCTCGGCGGTACGTATAAACTGGCATATTCCTCTACCTCGGCAATATCAATGTGACCGAAATCACCAGTTAGCAATCATACGCCAAGAGTGCCAGCTTGTAAACAGCCCATCAGCCATTCTGACGAAATATTTATAAACGATTATATTGGCTCGCGGAGCAGCCGTTTTTTCAGCTACATCCGCCTTGCTACCACCAGATTTACTGCGTCGCTGAAGGCCTGAACCGCGCTTTCTGATGAATGACCATGCAGGTGCAGCACACGATGCCCCTGCGCTTGCAGCGCCTCAACATCAGATAAAGCCAGCGCCAAATGCGCGTCGGTAAACCCAAACGATTCGCCCGGAATCGGGATTGCGTTGGCTTTCTCAGAGGTGATCACAATAAACACGCCATTTTCGCCGCTGCCCTTATACAATTGCCCGGTGTTATGCAGGTATTCCGGCCCATAGCTCAGGGCAATAGCGCGGCGGGTGGCATGGCGCAGCCGCCTTCGCGCATCTTCAAGCGATGTTTTCAGCGAATCGGTTTGCGGCAGGTACGGCAGGATAGCGAAAAAATCGCCGGCAGCAGTGCCATTTAGCTGCGCCGCCAGCAAGCCTACCACTGTTTTCGAGTCAAACCCCTGATTCCGGGCAAGCTCACGCAACGCTGGGGCAAGCTGATCGGACACAAATAAATCTGCCTGTTCAGATTGCGCAATCGGCATCAGGGTGGGCAGTTTGCCTTCCCGCCGCAGGTTTTCCAGCAATCTATCGAAGATTTGACGCCCCTCATTGATATTCGGCGCGTCAAAGGGATTCACCTGAAACAACTTAGCGGCAATTACCGCCGCATACATCCAGCGGAAAAATTCGCCGGAAATGGCGTAAACATCGCGCAGGCGCAAGGTGATGACCGGATGCCCCGCCCCTTGCAGCGCCGCTAACGCGCTGTCAAGTTCGGAGTTATCGTCAGCTTCAACGCGGATGAACACAAACAGGCGGTCTGTCGCGAAGTCGTGGGGTTTGCCAACCGTCCCGCCGGTAACAGGCAGAATGCTGCGCCCTTCTTTCCCCGTGCTTTCAGCGATGAGGTGCTCAATCCACGATGAAAACGCGGCGACTGAGGGACTGGTTGCGACGGCCAGCTTATCCTGCCCGCTAGCGCTTACCACACCCAGCACCGTGCCCAACAAAATACCGGGGTGCGACGCGGCCATAATTTGCGCGCCGCTGGCCTTCAGCATACGCTCGACGCTGGCGCGCAGTCGTTCAAGGTCTGCGCCCAACAACGCCGCTGGAACCCAGCCTACATACCCCAGCGCGCTGTAACTGCCAAGGCTATCCGGCGAGTCGTGAAAAATCTCGCGGAATTGGTTGGCTTGCGCCACCTGATCGAGCGGGGAACCGGCAGTTGTGACGGCGACAAACCGTTTTCCATCATGCCCGGCTTTCTCAAAGAAATAGCGGTACAGTGCCAGCGTCTCATAGGTCACGCCAGATTTGCTGGCAACAACAAACAGCGTACGATCCAGATTGATCGCCGCCTCAACCCACGCAATTTGATCTGGGTCAGTGGTATTCAGCAAATAGAAGGTTGGAAAACCCGGTTGAGCGCCAATCGCCTGCGAATACACCGCAGCAGGCTGGGCGCTGCCACCCATGCCCAACCATACAACCGCATCATAGCTGCCCTTCACAGCAGCGCCCAGCCGTTCAAGGCGGGCAAAATCAATAGATGCGAGGGGGTCTAGCCAGCCTAATGCGCCGGCAATTTTGCTTGAAACAACAGGGTGATCTCTCCATAACGTACCGTCACGATTCCACAAGCGCGCATTGGTATGTTCCGCTTCCAACATATGTATAGAAATATCAACCTGCTCACTGTGAGCGCCGATTACGCTTTCCTGTTCGCGGATCACGCCGGTTTGTAACACGCTGCGGCGAGCTTCGATCTGGTCAATCAGGGCGCTGAAAGAATCGACAAAAGCTTCGACCCCGTCCTGCTGCAACCGGGCGGTGATCTGCGCTAAATCAATGCCGACTTCCGCCAGCATATCCAGCATAGCCTCAGCTTCGCTGACATTCTCGCCTAACACTGGCGCTACCGTGCCATGATCCTTGAATGCAACCAGCGTTTCAGGCGGCACGGTATTTACGGTATCCCGCCCGATCAAATTATCTACATACATCGTATCGGGATAGGCAGGATTTTTTGTGCCGGTGCTAGCCCATAGCAACTGCTGGGGCATCGCCCCTTCAACCTTCAGCGCAGCAAACCGCTCGCCATAAAAAACTGATTTGAAATGTTTGTAGGCAACTTTGGCATTGGCAATCGCCGTCTTGCCCTTCAATTTGTTATTCAACGCCACCCGCGCCAGATCGCGCCCCTGCGCGGCGCGAATGTTGTTATCCAGCATCTTGTCCACCAGCGTATCAATCCGGCTCAAGAAGAAGCTGGCAACTGAGGCGATACCGGTCACATCCCCGCCTGCGGCGCGCCGTCGCTCTAGCCCGCGTATGTAGGCTTCGGCTACTTCGACATAATTTTCGAGGCCGAAGATCAGCGTGACATTAACGTTGATTCCAGCCGCAATCGCTGCTTCAATGGCTGGAATACCCGCCGCTGTCGCCGGAATCTTAATCATGGCATTCGGCCTATTCAGCGTCGTAAACAGCCGTTTGGCTTCAGCAACGGTGGTTTCCGAGTCATTGGCGATCAGCGGTGAAACCTCAAGGCTAACGTAGCCGTCGCGCCCACCCGTGCGATCATAAATCGGGCGAAGCATATCCAGCGCGCGCTGAATATCATCCACCGCCAACCGCTCATAAATGGACTCAGCATCCAGTTCAAGCATGGAAGCAATCGCCTGATCGTAATCGTCAGCGCTGCTGATGGCCTTTTGAAAGATGGTGGGGTTTGAGGTAATGCCAAGCACGCCGCTGTGATCAATGAGCTGCTGCAATTCGCCATTTTCCAGCATTGAACGGCGAATATTGTCATACCAGATACTTTGCCCATATTGCTGCACAGCGACCGGAGGATTCCCAGCCATGAAAATAACTCCTCAAAAAACACTCTTACATAAAAAGTTACCGCGTATTGTAGCAAACGGGGCAGTTTCCTACCCTGTTACTACCAGTCCATACCACAAAGCCACAGAAGCTGGCGCGATGTACTTCTGTGGCTTTATGAACGATCTCTGCGCTTCAGCGCTTAAAGCTGCTGCTTCGCCGCTTCAACCACGTGCTTTGCAGTCAAGCCATACTCTTCATAAATGCGCTGGTAAGGCGCGCTGGCGCCAAATTTATCCACGCCAATCGCCACGCCACCCCAAACATAACGTTCCCAACCCAGCGTAACCCCTGCCTCAATACTGACACGCGCATGAACCGATGAAGGCAGCACGCTTTCGCGATATTCCGCATCCTGATCCTCAAACAGTTCCCAGCATGGCAGGGAAACCAGACGCGCATTGATGCCTTCCGCTTTCAGGGTTTGATAAGCCTCATACGCGATTGAAATTTCGCTGCCGGTTCCCATCAAAATCACGTCCGGCGTGCCTTCCGTGCCAGCTAACACGTAACCACCGCGCGCAACACCAGCATGAATCGCCTCTACACCGCCGATGCCTTCACCGGTCAACACAGGCAAATCCTGCCGTGAAAGCGCAAAAGCAACCGGATGATGCAGGGTCATGGCTGTTCGCCACGCTGCCGCCGTCTCGTTAGCATCGGCAGGGCGGAAGAAATACAGATGCGGGATCACGCGAAGCGCCATGAAATGCTCAACTGGCTGGTGGGTCGGGCCATCTTCGCCCAACCCGATGCTATCGTGAGTAAACACAAACACCGGCGCAATTTCAGACAGCGCCGCCAGACGGATTGACGGGCGCATGTAATCGCTAAAGGTAAGGAAGGTGGCGGTATACGGCTTGATGATGCCGCCATGCAGCGCCAGCCCGTTGGCGATGGAACCCATCGCGTGTTCGCGCACACCAAAGCGAATATTACGGGCGGCGGGGTGATTCGGGCCAGTATTTTCCTCACCCTTGATCAAGGTTTTGGTGCTTCCGGCAAGGTCAGCATCGCCGCCGATCATCGTGGGGATATGTTTGGCAATCGCGTTCAGCACCGTGCCGCCAGCATTGCGGGTGGCGATCTTCTTATCGGCGCTAAACGATGGTATCTCGCTATCCCAGCCCGCCGGCAGCTCGCCCGCCAGCGCCCGATCCCACTGTGCCGCCAGATCAGGATATTCTCTGCGATAGTTCTGGAAAAGTTCGTTCCAATCATTCTCAAGACGCGCGCCGCTTTCAATGGCTGTGCGGAATAGCTCAAGCGCTTCGCCAGGCACAAAAAAATCTTCCTGCGGCCAACCGAAAAACTCTTTGACCAGTTTGATTTCATCAACGCCCAGAGGCGAACCATGCGCTTCGCTGCTATTGCCCTTATTGGGGCTGCCGTAGCCGATAATTGTGCGTATTGTGATCAGCGACGGCCGTTCGGTCACTTCTTTAGCTTCGTTAAGCGCATGGTTGATGGCTTCTACATCGTTACCATCAGCCACCTCTACAGTATGCCAGCCATAAGCACGGTAACGCGCAGCCACATCTTCGGTGAATGTCATTTCAGCTTTGCCATCCAGCGTAATGTGATTGCTGTCATATAAATAGATCAGCTTGCCTAACCCCCAGGTTCCGGCCAGCGAAGCGGCTTCAGCGCTAACCCCTTCCATCAGATCGCCATCACTCACCAGCGCATAAGTGTAATGATTGACCAGTTCATAGCCGGGACGGTTAAAAGTACGCGCCAGAAATGCTTCTGCCAGCGCCATACCGACAGCATTAGCGGTGCCTTGCCCTAACGGGCCGGTGGTCGCCTCTACGCCGGGGGTGATGCTGCTTTCCGGGTGACCAGGGGTATTACTGCCCCACTGCCGGAAACGCTTCAGATCATCCAGCGTCACATCATAGCCAGTCAAATACAGCAGTGAATACAGCAGCATTGAGCCATGACCAGCGCTAAGCACAAAACGATCCCGGTTTGCCCAATGCGGATCGCGCGGGTTGTGGCGCAAGTGCCGCGTCCATAGCGTAAAAGCCATTGCCGCCGCGCCCATTGGCAGGCCGGGATGCCCGCTGTTGGCTTTCTGCACGGCATCTATTGAAAGTGTGCGAATAGTATTTATCGCTTGAAGCTGAATATCGCTTGTCAAGACCGCCTCCGCGTATTTGCCTAAGTATTATGATGTAGATTATAGCGCGCCGCCTGGCGTGTGGCATGCCAGCGCTGCTAAACAACCCTCACCCCCAATTTTCAGCGGGAGTATAATGGCGCGATAGTGTGTGAAATTACTGGTTTCGGTTGGACAATTCGGGATTTGGTGGGAAAACATGAAACGTTGGTCTTTAGCAATCTGCCTTTTGATAACACTCACAATTTCGGGGATTGTGGCCGCGCAGGAAACAACGCCTGAATTAACGCCTGAAATTGATCCGGCAGTCTCGATCCCCTATTACATCCCGAATGTTTTGGAAACCTATCCGCGCGATCCTGAAAAATTCACGCAAGGGCTGGTTTGGTATGATGGCGATCTTTTTCAGAGCGCGGGGCAGTACGGCGAATCGCAGCTGCTGGAAAATGATCTGGAAACTGGCGATGTGATTCAGAGCGTTTCGCTGGATGAGGAATATTTCGCTGAAGGACTGGCACTGGTAGACGACCACCTGATCCAGATTACGTGGCGGGAAGGCACCGCCTTCGTTTACGATGCCGCTACTTTTGAGGTAGTGGACACGTATAGTTATGAAGGCGAAGGTTGGGGGTTGTGCTATGACGGTGAATATCTGTGGATGAGCGATGGCTCGCCCAATCTTTTTAAGCGTGACGCTGAGACCTTTGAGCTACTGGAAACCATTCCAGTCACGCTGCTGGGTTCGCCCGTATCTAACCTAAATGAGTTGGAATGTGTAGATGGCAGCGTGTACGCCAATATCTGGTTTCAGGATTACATCGTGCAGATTGATCCCGAAACGGGTTTGGCTATCGGCCTGATTGATGCCCGCGATCTGCTGCCACAGGCAGAGCGTATGCAGATGGATTCTGGCGCAGTCTTAAACGGAATCGCCTATATTCCTGAACGCGATACATTTCTGCTGACGGGCAAATTATGGCCGACGATTTTTGAGGTACAGCTTGAACAAGTGGGATCGCTGGTCTTGAATGAAGGCGGCTGATCGTTTGCTCATAAGCAGGTTTTGCAACCTTAACCTGATTTGAGCCTCCCGTCCCATAGAATAGACTCATCCACGCCGTAAAAACCGGCGTAATGAAGCACAGGTTGCCTTGTGTCTCTACTGCTTCTGACGGCCGGTCTGATATTTGGCCTGCTGCTGCTTCTGAATAATCTGATTAAAGCCATCACACGCAGCGAACAGGTGCGCTTCTTTGATGTACTGCTGGCTTTTCTGACAACGCTGCTGCCTGTTGCGGCGCTGATCACCAACAGCATTTCAGATACGCCCGATCCCAATCTTGATCGCTACGCTCGCTGGGCAGCAATTGGCCTGTTCGCAATCAGCTTCATCATTCTGATCATTGAGCTTTTCAGGCCACAGCGTTTGCGCGGCAGCAGGGCGCTGCTGGCGTTGGTCGGCGCGACACTGATCGCGATCTCGACCTTCACGGTGCCTTTTCTGAGCGTGTATTTTGACCTGCAAGCGCAATCGCCGCAGGTGGTCGCCGCTAGCACGCCGGATGCCGTCGGCGATCCGGATGCGACGGAAGAATCCAGACCAGAAACTACCGTTGAACGGCTGTTTAAAGCTATCCGTGAGATCGTCACCAACGAGATCGAACTCGATGAAGAAGAAGTGTTCCGTATGCTGGATGAAGGCGTGCCGCTTGCCCGTATCATCGAAGACAACGGCGGCGATCTGGCTTATGTGATTGACCGCCTGACGGTGATTTTGAGCGACAGCCTGCGCGAAGCAGCGGCGCGAGGCGAGATTAACAGCATTCAGGCGGCGCTTTTGCTGAGTCAGATGGAAAATCTGGTGCGCTTTGCGGTGAACAACAATATCAATGAGATCGAAGACAGATTGAACGGCGGGCCAACGCCTACAGGCACCCGCCAGAGATTGCTTTCGATGCTCACACAGTCGCCAACGGCAGAATCTACTGGCGGCTCCACGCCACAACCTTCGCATACGCCTGAGCCAACGCTAAGGCCGTCGAATACGCGCACCCTTACGCCTTCGCTACTGCCAACTGAATCGCCCAGCCCGCGCCCTAGCGCCACGCCTTCTGTAACGCGGTTTGCCTATCACACCCGCACCTTCACGCCGTCGCCAACAGCGGTGACGCCGTGCATTGCGACCGTAAATTACAATCTGCGGCTGCGCGCTGAGCCAACCAGCGAAAGCGCAACCCTCTTAGTGATCCCCTTCGCCACAGGATTACAGCTCACTGGCCGCAGCGCCGATTCGACGTGGTGGCAAACCAGTTTTGCAGGGGAAACCGGCTGGGTAGATGGCGAATATATTAGCCTAAGCGCGGGGTGTGAAAATTTGCCGCCGCTTCAATAAACGTTATAATTTTTGTAACTTGTAAGCATTTGGAGAGCAAGATCATGGCTGGGAATAGTGCAAACGGCAAAGCAGCCGAAACTACAGTCGAAGACGCCAAACACGCGGTTGAAGATGCTGCGGAACAGGTTAATGAACAACTGGCCGAATTGGGGCGTTCAGCGCGCAAGAAGGCTGACGAAGCTAAAGGCGAGGCCGTAAAAGGGTTGAACAATATCGCAGAGACTATCCGCCGTGAAGCGCGCGAAGCCGGCGCAGATGATGACGCGCTGAAGAGTGCCGATGCGGTGGCGGCTAACCTGGAAAAAGCAGCGCAGTACCTTAAGAAAAATTCCTATGAGGACATCCGTGAAGATGTTGAGGAACGTGTTAAGGAAAACACGTTTATGCTGATCGGGATCGTCTTCGTGGTCGGCCTGGTACTGGGGTTAATCCTGCGCGGTGGCGGAAATCGCCGTTAAACATCTCGCTTCAGCATTAGTAACAAAAAGGACGCGGCATCACAGCGCGTCCTTTTTCATTCAGAGAATATACGGGTCTATGCCCGCGCCGCCCTGCGCCGCGCAATTTCAGGCAGAAGCAGCAGTTGGATCAAGCCATTCACGACAACGATCACCGTGCTGCCCTCATGCCCCAGCACGCCTAAAGGCAGCGGCAGCGAAATCACGAATGTGCCTAGCACCAGCACAACGATCACCAGCAGTGAAAACAGGATGTTTTGCCACACCACCCGCCGCGCCTTCTTGCTGATGGCGATGGCGTAGGGAATCAGTTCCAAACGGTCACCCATCAGCACTACATCGGCAGTTTCCAGCGCCACATCCGAACCAGCGCCGCCCATCGCGATGCCAACATCCGCTGAAGCTAAGGCTGGCGCATCGTTTACACCATCACCGATCATGGCAACCGCGCCATGCTGCTTTTGAATCTGCTGAATAGCTTCCAGTTTTTCTGGTGGCAGCAGCTGTGCCTTCACCTGCTGAATTCCGATCTGGTTGGCGATATGATGGCCTGTTTCCCGGCTATCTCCAGTAAGCATGATCGTCGTGATGCCCAATTTCTGCACATCGGCGATCATCTGCTTTGCGCCCGGACGCAGTTGATCAGCCAGCGCAATCGCGCCCAGCCACTCCCCATCACGCTGTGCCAGCATCACGGTATTGCCTTCGCCCCGCAGCGTAGAGATCACCTTGCCCAGTTCATGCGGCAGCGTGGCCGCAAAGCTTTCGGGGCTGCCGACAACAATTTCATGATCGTTGACCATGCCGCGAACGCCCTTACCCGCCTGAGCAGAAAAGCCGCTCACGGTTTCCGTTGCTATCTCGCGTTCCTGCGCCGCTTGCAAAACTGCCTGCGCCAACGGATGCTCTGAACGCGCCTCAACCGATGCTGTCAGCGCCAGCAGTTCTGCTTCGCTTATTCCCGGCATCGGGACGATCTGCGTCACCGCAGGCTTTCCTTGCGTCAGCGTACCGGTCTTGTCAAAAGCAATCGCCTTCACAGCCGCCATCGCCTCTAAATGCGCGCCGCCCTTAAACAACACACCATGCCGCGCCGCTGAAGCAATCGCTGAAAGGAAGGCGGCGGGCGTGCTGATCACCAGCGCGCACGGGGAAGCCACCGTCATCAGCACCATCGCCCTGTAAAAATTGCTCTGAAAATCAGCGCCGAACAGCATCGGAGGAACGATGATGAATAAAGCCACCACGCCGATGATGAAGATCGCGTAATATTCTTCAAAGGTCTCCAGGAAACGCTGGGTCGGCGCTTTCGAATCCTGCGCTTCTTCCACCATGCGAATAATGCGCGCAAGCACGGTATCGCGCGCCGCCTGCGTCGCCTGAATATCCAGCGTGCCCTGCTGGTTTAGCGTGCCGGCGAACACCTTATCGCCATGCTGTTTTTCAACCGGGATCGACTCGCCGGTGATCGGCGCTTGATCGATCCACGAATGGCCTGAGCGTACAATTCCATCTACCGGAATGCGCTCACCGGGCACAATTTGCAGAATATCGCCGATATGAATCTGGTCAATCCTGACCATCTGCACCGTATTGCCGCGCACTACCCGCGCTTCTGCCGGATACAGCTTCATCAGGCCAGAAATCGCCCTGCGGCTGCGATTGAGCGCGTAATCTTGCAGCACATTACTGAGCGAGAACAGGAACAGCAGCAGCGCGCCCTCTATCCATTGACCGATAGCGGCAGCGCCCAACGCCGCCAGAATCATCAGCAGATCAATATCAACCTTACGCTCTTTCAGGTGTTCCCACGCACCCAGCGCGCCGTAAAACCCGCCAGCAGCATAAGCAGTGATATTCAATAACAGAATTACGGGCGCTGATATACCAAACCAGTGCTCGCCAGCGCTGCTGAGAATCAAAGCAACCAGCGTAACTACCACGAGGCGCGGCGCAAGCCACTGCTGATGTTCAATCCAGACAGGCTCACGGCGGGCGATTGGTTTGCTATTGATTGATTGGCTAACGGCCATAACGTAACCACCACAAAGATCGTTTTACATCCCGATATGACATCATTTTAACACAGATTAAAAATTAAAACAACACGAATTGTATATTTTGAATACTCAGCATGAATTACATCTTTACCCTCTGCAACAACGGCCGTGATTCAGCAGGGAAAGGCCGCGCTTGTTATACTCAGCCAAACTTGAATTACATACCCGTTTTGAGGCACAGCATGGGGTCATATGTTCTTGCGCTCGATCAAGGTACAACCTCTTCACGAGCGATTCTTTTTGACAGCACAGGCGGCATTGTGGGCGTTGCCCAGCAGCCTTTTCGGCAAATTTTTCCCCAGCCTGGATGGGTGGAGCACAACCCCGAAGACATCTGGGAATCACAATTACAAACTGCAAAGCAGGTGATCGAAGAAAACCATGCAGTTCACCAGATCGCCACGATTGGCATCACCAACCAGCGCGAAACCACGATCATCTGGGATAGGCGAACAGGCGAGCCGATCTATAACGCCATCGTGTGGCAGTGCCGCCGTACCGCCGCAATTTGCGAGCAATTAAAAGCGGAAGGCTTCGATCAGGTCGTGCAGGAAAAGACCGGCCTTATTACCGATCCGTATTTCAGCGGCACCAAAGTAATGTGGCTGCTGGACAATGTGCCTGGCGCGCGCCAGCGTGCCGAACGTGGCGAGCTGGCATTCGGCACGATTGACACCTTTCTGCTGTGGCGGCTAACCGAAGGCCGCGTTCATGCCACCGATGTCAGCAATGCCAGCCGCACATTATTGTTCAACATTCACTCCTGCCAGTGGGATGAAGAAATCCTGGCACGCTTCAATATTCCGCGCTCATTACTGCCGGATGTGCAGCCCAGCAGCGGTATCTTTGGCGAAACAAGGCTGTTCGGCGGGGCAATCCCCATCGGTGGCATGGCTGGCGACCAACAGGCCGCCACCTTCGGGCAGGTATGCGTGAAAGCGGGCATGGCTAAAAACACCTATGGCACCGGCTGCTTCCTGTTGATGAACACCGGCGGCGAAGTGGTGACCAGCAAAAATCGCTTACTGACCACCGTCGCATGGCAGCTTGGCGATCAGCCTGTACAGTATGCGCTGGAGGGCAGCGTGTTCATCGCTGGCGCGGCGGTACAGTGGCTGCGCGAAGGCATCAAATTGATTGATAATGCAAGCGACGCTGAACCAATGGCGGCATCGGTGCCGGATACTGGCGGCGTGTATGTTGTGCCAGCATTTGTCGGCTTAGGCGCGCCCTACTGGGATTCAGAAGCGCGCGGCGCCATCGTCGGCTTAACGCGCGGCAGCGAACGGGCGCATATTGTGCGCGCCACGCTGGAAAGTATCGCTTATCAAACCCGCGATGTCGTTGAAGCTATGCACGCCGATTCAGGCATCGCGCTTCACGATCTGCGCGTAGATGGCGGCGTGGTGCGTAACGATTTCCTGATGCAGTTTCAGGCCGATATTCTTGGCGTAACTGTGCAGCGCCCGATGATCACCGAAACTACAGCCTTAGGCGCAGCGTATCTGGCGGGGCTGTCTACCGGCTTCGTGCAGTCCATTGATCAACTGGCTGCTCATTGGAAGGTTGAACGCGGTTTTGAGCCAACTATGAGCAGCGATCAGCGGGAAACACTCTACGCTGGTTGGAAACATGCGGTGAAGCAGGTACAGGCGTAAAGCATGACGCTAGAAACCGATGTCCTGGTCATAGGTGGCGGCGCAACTGGCGGCGGAATCGCGTGGGATTTAGCGCTGCGCGGCGTGCGCGTAATACTCACCGAAATGGGCGATCTAGCCACCGGCACCAGTGGGCGCTTTCATGGATTGCTGCACAGCGGTGGGCGCTATGCCGTGCGCGACCCTGAAAGCGCGCAAGAATGTATTGACGAGAATCGCATCTTGCGGCGGGTAGTGCCAGAAGCGATTGAAGATACTGGCGGCTATTTCGTGTTATGCCCCGGCGACGATGAAAGTTATGTTGAATCATGGCTTCAAGGTTGCAAAGCCGCCAGCATTGAGACGGCATCCGTGCCTCTCGCCGAAGCTCGGCGGCGCGAACCCGCCCTTAACCCCGCCTTACGCGCCGTGTACAGCGTGCCTGATGGCTCGATTGACAGTTGGGATTTGCTGCATCTGCTGCAAAACGGCGCGCAAAGCACCGGCAAAGCCACATTTCTGACCTATCACCGAGTGGATTCCCTGCGCCGTGAAGGGGCGCGCATCGTTGGCGCGCAATTGACCAATCTGCGTAACGGCAAGGCGATTGACGTAGCCTGTGGTGTAGTGATCAACGCTACCGGCGCATGGGCGGCAGAGATTGGCAAATTAGGCGGCGTGCTCATCAGTATGAAGTTGAGTCGTGGCGCGATGCTGGCATATAACATCCGTTGGGTGAACACGGTCATCAACAAGCTGCGCAAACCCGGCGATGGCGACATTTTTGTGCCTGTAGGCACGGTCAGCGTGATCGGCACTACTTCTGTAAGCACCGGCGATCCTGGCGATACGCGGGTAGAAGCGTGGGAAGTGCGCCGCATCCTTGAAGAAGCTGAAGCCATGACGCCGGGCATCAGCCGCGCCCGCATTTTGCGCAGTTGGGGCGGCGTGCGCCCACTGTATGATCCGGGCATAGACTCAGAAGGGCGCGGAGCCAAACGCACATTTTCAGTGTTGGATCATGCGGAAACCGATGGCGTTGACGGATTTATCAGCGTACTGGGCGGCAAACTGACCACTTACCGGCTAATGGCAGAACGCGCGGCAGACCTGGCCTGCGTTAAACTGAACCTATCCGCGCCCTGTGCCACTGCTGCAACCGTGTTACCCTCACCCGCCAAAGCCCATTTACATCAATTGAAGAATCGCCTAAATATACTGGAACACGGGCAGAATCCTGGCGCGCTGATCTGCGAGTGCGAGATCGTAACCGACAGGCAGATCATAGAAGCTATTGAAGCCGGAACACACGGCGAAAATGATGTCGTAACCCTGAACGATCTGCGTCGTGATTTACGGTTAGGCATGGGGCCGTGCCAGGGTGGATTTTGCGCTTATCGGGCGGCTGCCATACGCCACGAGATACTAAATGAATCCCCGGCAAATACCCGCAGCATACTCAGCGAGTTCATCGAGCGGCGTGTAGGCGGCATGAAGGCGCTGCTGTGGGGGCATAATTTGCGGCAGGCGCTGCTTAGCGAACAAATCTATTCGCGCATCCTCGGCTTAAGCGCTCAGCCTACGCCTGTTTCTGCGCCAACCTTCTCGCCAGATGATTTTCCGTTTGAGCAGCGCGTATCTGGCCAACCGCGCATCGTCGTCATTGGCGCGGGGCTGGCGGGCATGACGGCGGCGCTGGCGGCATTGGAACTCGGCGCTCAGGTCGAAATCGTGGCCTTCGGTCAGGGATCATGGATCGCCATGCCCGGTTGGCTGGAAACGGGGAAAGTTGAGCAATTAGCCGCGCTGCCCGATCATCCCTACCATATAACGAGCATACAATCGCTGCGCGCCGGGCTGGCATTATTGGAGCGCTGCATCGGGCTGAATGGCGCACGATCCTACGGCCTTACTCTCAGCGGCATCACACGGTCTGCCAGTTTCACGCCATTTAGCCTGAACCACCCGTTAAGCGCAAACAGCCGGGTGCAGGTGATCGGCTTTGAAGGCTGGCGCGACTTCTTCCCACAACTGATTGCCGATCAGCTTAATGAACATGGTCATCAGGCGCAGGCTGCCGCGCTGCCAATGCCCGATTTCGCCGGAAATTTTGACAACTGGCCGTACCATCTGGCGCGATGGCTGGATAGTGACGATGGTCAGCGCACACTGATTCATGCCCTGAAAATCAAGGTTTCAAATGCCGATGTGCTGATCTTTCCGGCTGTTCTGGGAATGCGCCTCGAAACCGCAAAACAAATCGAAGCGGCGCTAAACTTGCCCATCATCGAAATCCCCACTCTACCGCCTACTGTATCTGGCCAGCGCATGGAAGCTGCCATGCGTAAAGCGGTGCTAGCGCGCGGCGGGCACATCACGATAGGCGGCAGGGTGATCGGCTATGAACGCGATAATGGGCGCATCACCGGTGTGGCGGCTGAAACCGCCGCGCACGGCAGAGCGCGAATCATTCCGGCAGATGCGGTGATTCTGGCAACGGGTGGGCTATATGGCGGCGGGCTGGACAGCGATTACACAGGGCGTGTATGGGAAACTACCGCCGATCTTCGCGTGCGCGATATTCCCCCACAAGAAGCATGGTTCGCCAACGATCTGCTTGCCGGGCAAGGCCAGCCTGTTCATCGCGCAAGATTGGCGGTAAGCAGCCAATTACAGCCACTGACAGCCGAAGATCGCCCATTTGCCGAAAACCTGTTTGCCGCTGGTCACATCCTTGGCGGGTGCAGTCCGATCATCGAAGGATGCAGCGAAGGCATAGACATTGCCACTGCCGCGCATGCCGTATTTCAGGCACTTCACGCTGTTTAGCGCTGCCGGTTAAGCGATTGCCCGCTTCAAGGCTTCCAATGCCGCCGTCTCGCCATTGTAGATTTTGAGCAAGCCCTCGCTCATGTGCGCGAACAGCGCAGCTTGCTCGCGGGGTTCCAAGGGAGGGCGTTCCTTATACTTTTTGCGGAACAGTTCCAAGCGCTCATTGATCGGCGCGGTATCTACATAGGCTACGCCGCCCTTCTCTTTGAGCAAGGCGTACTTCCGCCGCAGCAGCTCGCGGGCTTCACGCAGCGCAGGCGTGACCACCAGCGCATCGCTGGCAAAATTCGTCCACGTGACGGCCAAATCGCGATATTTTTCGGCTGCTTCGCTCAGGCGCAGGTTGTTCAATACGCCAGCAGCTTCATCCAAAAAGTCGGCATACAGGCCGCGCATTCCGCCGCCGCCCGTGCTGTAAAGCTCGATATTCTCGTAAACCGAACACAACGCCGGAAACAGGCTTTTACCATCGGCAAAGACGTTCGGCCAGCCTTTGGCATTTCTGGCATCAAGCATCATCTTCGCCCATTTCTTGTACACAGGCAGCGAAAATGACTCGCTATCCGAACTCAGATTGCCGATACAATCCTGAATACCTTCCACAATGGCTTTTTCCAGTTTTGGCGTTTTGCCTGGCTCCAACGTCAGCAGATGATTCTTATACGAGCTGATGCGCCCACGCGCTGCCGCAAGCTGATTGAGCGTGAGGCGAAACGGCTTATTCGCCATATCATCTATCAGCACTTCGCTGCCTTCGATGCCGAACACGGTCACCAACTGGCCGATAGAACCATCCATAGAAGATGGCAGGCCGTAGTAGGGCAAATGATATTGATCCACCCACACAATGCCCGGCTTACCTTCTTTGATAGCTTTATCCAGCGCCTTCGCCCCGCCTTTTGCCCCGCCCTGAAAGTGGGTTGGTTTCACATTTATCCGGCTAAATAACCCATCCAGAAATTTTTGAGGGTAGTTCCATTTATTTTGAAAGCCGAAAACCAGCGTTTTTGTCGAATGTTCTTTGAATTCCCACAGGATATAGCCAGCGCCCAGGCCGCCAGCGATGCCCAGAATCATCGCTTCCGTGTATGCCTCGCCAGTATGCGGCGCGCGAACCCCCTGCGCGCGCAGGGTATTGGTCACCGTCGCAGTTTCAGCATGCGCGCCCCCAAGGCGTGAATAACTGGCTATCGTCGGCATATGTACGCGTCTCCCCGTGCAGATTGGTTTATTGACCCGATTGTAGCATTGACCTTCACTTTGCGCTGAAGAATTAATAAAAAGAGACGGGGTGGCCGTCTCTCAATTTCAACTCACAGGCTTATGCGCCAACTGCTTCACCGCACCATTTCCATGCGCCGTCTTCCTCAACCACTGAATAGGTACCCAGCGGAAAATCGCGATTTTCGCCGTTGTATTCCGCCACAATTCGCCCGCTGCAAGTCACTGTAGCGCCACCTTCGTCTGTAGCGCAATTCATATCTTCAATCGTGGCTTCTACCGCATCAAATGACAGCGCCTCAGCGTCCAATCGCGCTTCCTGTGCGCTGCAAATATACTGCGCTAAGGTATCACGATCACCGGCAACTTTCGCCGTTAGATAGGTTTCTACCACCTCAGCAGCGGCATCAGTTGGCTCAGCCGTGGCAGGCTCGGTTGTTGGCGATGCCACCCCTCCGCCGCCGCAGGCAGCTAGCAACAAAGCGATCATCGTCAAGCCGATAAGTAGTTTTGATGTCATGTGCTCCCCTCCAGAACCGGCGTGGTTTCAGGCGTTAGCTCTGCGCTGGCAGTTGGCGCTTGAACGCCAGCAACCGCCTGTTGAATGGCATACAGCGTTCGTAAAGACAGCAGATTGTGCAGCGCCACGCCAGAATATGCTTCGTTTCCAGCATCATAAAACAGCGAATCATACCCTGAATAAGTCAGGTGGATATTATCTACATCCAAACCGTAATTCGGCAAAATACGCGATGCCGCCCACAGGTTTATTAACGGCACCTGCATTTCGTTTGCCAGCGCGATCAGCTGGCGGTTGAAATTGATCGCCTGTGCTGCGTACTGGTCATTCGGGTGAATCGCGAACATTGATAAAACGGGAATGATGCCCGCATCCAGCGTTTGCTGCACAATCGCCCGCATTTGCTGCCCGAAACCTGCATCGGTCATGGCGCGAACATCATTTGGTCCGAACATGATAAAAGCCACGCTCGGCCTTTTCACGCGATATTCGCAAGCCAGCGGCGTCTCTCCGGGCTGGCAACCGCGCGCGGGATCAGCCCACATCGGATCAACCACTGCGAAGCTGCTTAAACCAATCGAAGCTGCCGCGCTGGGAATTGCCATCGAAGCGCCGTAATAATCCACCGTGGCATTCAGATAATCGAAGGCGTTCAGCGCACGAATCGGGTTGGCCATCGGCGTCAGGTATTCGCTGGAAGCCACCAGACTATCGCCCACTTTGGTGATCACATTCGGTTGGTTGCCGTTTTCCAGTCCACGCCGGAATACTTCGACCATCGCCGGACTAATATCCGGAATATAAGGCACCGCAAAAAGCTCGCGCTGCGAAAAAGTAGCCGCCCAATCAGGGTTGTTATCAACAACCGTTGTATTCTCTGGAATCTGGCTGAAACGCAGCGCCCCACGATCATTCAGATAGCCGCTCAATATCCAGCCATCACGAATCAGGTTTCCGGCAGCATCAAATTGATGTATACGCACCCAACTGCCGATATCATTGCGCTCGATCAGCGCCACCGGCTGGTCAGCATACAGCATACCGATCTGCTGGTTGGCAATTCCCGGCCCCCCGTAAATGATCGCTTCACGAAAGGTGGTTACAGTCGGCGGGGTAAACGCGGGCGCGTCCTGCATGAAAGCAGGGAAACACAAGGCGCAAATCAGCCCTAGCAGCAGCCATTTATACATGTTTTGTTTTTTCAATTGAGTCATCTTCAGGCGTTCGCATCCACAGCACGCCACACAGCATCCAGCATTTGCAAGCCAGTGAGGTTACGCATTACATACCCGTATTGCAAATAATCAGGCGTAAAGATTGCAGCTTCCTGCGGGCGGTGGTTGGGTGGTGATGACGGATGCACCTCATCCTGAGCAAGGCCGTACTCCGGCAGGCCGCTCATCGCCCCCGCGTAATCCCACAGTGGCAAATTCCAATCGGCGGTCATATCCGCAACTTCAGCGTTGACAGCGTACACGTTCGCAGACCATTCGGGGCGCATCGGGATAGTGCTGAATATCGGTATCACACCC
>LMZS01000189.1 GCA_001567085.1 Chloroflexi bacterium OLB15 | reverse complement strand
ATCGGATACTGCCAGCGACGCGGTAGATTGGGTGTCGGACACCGCTCAGCGATGCGGCGGATTGGGTATCGGACACCGCCAGCGATGCATGGGAAGGCGCAAAAAGTGTTGCCGGCGAAATCTGGGACACCGTTTCAGGCGGCGCTAGCGCTGCCTGGGATGCCCTGTCAGAAGGCGCGGAGGCAGGCATGGGGAAGGGGTAGTGCAGGCGGCACAGGCGGTTGGCGGCTTAGCCAATGATGCCTGGGAGGGGTTGAAGTCACTCGGCGAAGCAGCCTGGCGGCAGCTAAGCGCTGCGGGTGCTGCTGTTTGGCGCGGCATTAAATGGTTTGGCAGCAAGGCATGGGAAGCGATTCGCGCTGTCGGCGTTTTTCTGTGGGAAAAGCTTTGCTTTTACGGCGACACCTTATGGACGTTCATCTCCAATATTCCGATCCGCTTATGGCGGCTGATTGTAGATGTGTGGGACGGAATAAAGGGGCTTGCATCATGGCTCGCTGACGGTTTCACGGGCTTCTTAAGCTGGTTGGGCGGCGGGCTTGCTGGCGCTGCCAGTTGGGCAATTGATTTCCTTTCAAATCCCAGTCTCGAAAAATTAGGCGAGGCGGTAAAGCGATTCGTAAGCTGGCTAGGTGATGGCGCGATTGGCGCATTAGGCTGGTTGTGGGATGGCATTAAAGGTGGCGTGCAATGGGCGCTCACGGTTGCCTTACATATCCTTGAGTTGCTAGGGGTTGGCGAGGCGCTTTCTGCGCTTTGGGGAACCATTTTCCATCTTCGCCCATTGATGGATAGCGAAATCAACGCTTCTGGCAGTATTCACGGGGCAGGGCAGATTCCTTACAGCTTAATCTGGGTGGATGAGGGATCTGTGTTTACGAAAGTGAATGGTGGGCGTGCCGTAACGACGATGCACATTCTGCATATTGCGCGCCCCGGCCCGATGTCAAATGATCTTGCGGTGCATGAATTGACCCACGTAGCACAATATGAAAAAGTCGGGGCAATTTATATGGCGCAAGCGGTGCATGCCCAGATTGCAGGCTCTCAGTATGATTATGGCGATTTGACGGGCAAGCATTTCTCTGAACTTGATCGCGAAGCGCAGGCGGAACTTTGCCAGGATTATTACCTGATCGGCGGTGATGGCGCACCGGATACCGCTACAAAGACGACGCTTGGCGGCTCGGTAAACACAGCCGCGAAAATGCGCCCGTTGATTGCAGAAATGCGGGCGGGGCAGTATTGAATGTGAACGTTCGCTGAATGCTGCTCCAACTGCGCATCTTGGCTGCCCCTGCGGCATATCCATCCAGCCATTTGCTACAGCGAAATAAAAAGAGCCGGTGACTTTTGAGAAGTACCGGCTCTTTTAGCTATTTCGTGCAGTTTAGCTGCTAGCTTCTTCCGTCGCTTCAGCAGTTGCCTCTGCTTGCTGGGCGGCTTCTGCTGCGGATTCTTCTGTTGGTTCGCTGGTTGCTTCCGCTTCGGGCGCGGCTTCTTCCGTCGCCTCAGCAGTCGCTTCTGGTTGAACGATCAGCGCAGCGGCGGTTGCATCGGCAAAAGCATCCTGAAGGGTATTGCGCCGCGCCTGCATTTCAGAAAATTCCACGCCTGTGATGCCGTTATTCAGCAGCAGGTCATACTGGTCATCACCGGCGATGAACCACAGGAAGGATTGCACTTCGGGTCGGACAAGGGCGCTTTGGTTAACGACAAGCTGAACCGGGCGGGAAAGCGCGTAGCCGCCAGCGCGAACGTTTTCGCTCGTTGGCTCCACACAGCCATCGCCGCTATCAATGCTGACTGCCTGAATGTTCTGCTGGTCACTTTCCAGCACTTCAAGGAAATCGTTGAAATCGAACAGCCCCAGCGCACCCGGAACGTTTGCGGTTGCGGCGGCGCGATAAAGGAAATCACTATTGAAGTTGATCGCGTCATCGTTGCGGTTGATGGCGCCGGAACCCGCGCTGGCAAGCAGCAGTAAGTCAGTTGCAAAGCTGCCTGCGGGCGGCGCAAACAGCGTGATTGGATCTGCGCTGAATGATGCATCAACCTGATCCCAGGTTTCGGGCAGGGCATCGCTAATTGCAAACGCGCTGGCAAGCTGCTCCAGAGTCAGGCATTGCAGATATTCAGACTCAGCGTTGGCGACTAGCGCGGCAGCGTTATACCCAAGATTCAGCGTGACCGGAACAACATTTACCGCTTCACAATTTGCCAGTTGTTCGTCAGTTAAAGGCGTGAAGAATACGGCAATGTCTACTTCGCCGTTACAGAGGCGGCGCGCGCCATCTACGGTACCAAGCAGCGATGAATTGATGGTGACGCCAGGGTACAGGCTGGTGAAAGCGGTTGTCGCCTGGCGGATATATTCAGAGCCTGCGCCAGCGCCGCCAATATTGACTGTGCCAGTTACGGTTTCAGAAATCCGAAATTCGCTGACGTACCGGCTAAATTCACGCCCTGTATTGCCATCTTCAAGCAGCGCGCGCCCGGTTTCTAAAATGGCTGCGGGGGCAGGGGTAAAGCCAGTATCTGCCACGATAGTAGCCGCTTCGTCGCCAACTACAGCTTCCAGATAGTCGCGCAGAGCGCCGGATGCTGCTTGTTCGGCATTGGCATAAAAGAACAGCGGCTCTGCTGCTGGATACGAACGGTTCGCGAAGCTTTCGGCTGAGGGTGAAGCGCACCCTGCGGCAGTTGCGCTAAGTTGCAGCGTCCGTACTGCGTCACTGACGTTTTCAAAATTGATCACGGCAACAGCGTTAGGATTGGCTTCTACTGCGCTGATTGCTTCTTCGTCGCTGGTGGCGGTGATGCCGTCGCTTCGCAGTCCGTCGCCTTCAACCAGCGAATCCAGAAGCGCGTAATCGGCGCTCTCCAACGTGGGCAGGATTACCTCAAGGGGATCGGCTGCATTGTCCGGGTTTACCTGCGCCCAATCAGTGATTTGATTAGCGGCGGTTGGCGCAAGCAGCGTATTCAATTGGGTTGAGGTCAGGCATTGGGCAAAGGTTGACCCTGTGCTGCTGACCAGCGCCAGCCCATTGAAGCCCGGAAGCAATTCATAAAAACTGATGTTTTGAGCGGCGCAGCTTGACTCTTCTTCGACTGAAAGCGGGCGGCTGGAAACTGCTAAGCCTGCTTCGCCGCTGCACAGCGCCTGTAGGCCGCGGCTTGTACCCGTAATTTCAAGATTTAAGGGGATGCCACTGGCATCAGCAAATGCCTGGGCGAGGGGTGCAACCACCCCGGAACCTACCGCCGTGATGTTGGCCTCATCCTGGGCGCGGAGGGGAAGTGCGCCAAGCAATGCGAGGCTAAGGACGATGAAGAGCGGAAGCATCTTCACCGCGCGACGAAAAGAACCCATATTACGCTCCTTCGCGTGATGTTGTTCGCCGGGTTTAACGGTATAATTGGGCAGTCATTGTACTCTGTGGATGGGGGTTGTCCAGTCAGAGTTTAGCCTGTCGAGAGCATTGTGAGCAATATGGAAGCTTCCATTTATGAGCGGATTGGCGGCGAGGAAACCTTGCGCCGCCTGGTAGATGAATTTTATGCGCGGGTTGAGCAAGACCCGGTATTAAGGCCGGTGTTCCCCGATGATCTGGAACCCGGCAAGGAATGGCAGTTCCTTTTTCTTTCGCAGTATTTTGGCGGCCCGGCAGACTATAACGTGATGCGCGGCCACCCACGATTACGCGCCAGGCATATGCCTTACGCTATTGATCAACGCGCCCAGCAAGCATGGCTCGATCATATGCTGGAAGCGATAGATGTCGTCGGCATTCAAGAGCCGATGCGCGCGGAAATGCGCGAATATTTCAAGCGCAGCTCTGAAGTCATGATCAACCGCTATATACCTGAAACGGCTGAGGGAAGCAGTACGTGAAGCAGTCATCAGCGCCTGCCAGCGCCAGCCCCATATCCCGCGCCATAACCCGTATTCTTGGATGGCCGCGCTTCGCTAGAATTGTGCTGGTGTCGTTGTTTACGCTGGCGGCGGCGCTGCTGCTGCAACCGGTTATAGACAATATATACCTCACCTATTTCTTCCCGTGGGAATCACAGATTGTCACCGATTTTCAGCGGCAAATTCCCTCGTTGATCACGGCGGGTATTGCGCTGGCGATATTTGCGCTGGGCTGGTGGCTGCTCATCGGCTTTGCGGGGACGGTTCCCCCGCCGCGAATGGCCGCGCTGATCTATTTCCTGGCAGGCATAGGGATTGCGGTGCTTGCTATCGCGCAGATCGTGGCTGGCCTGGTTTCAATGATGCCCGCTTCATAAAGCCATGCCCTGAATACAGGTAATAAAAAAGGGCGCAACCGCGCGCCCTCAGATCATGTAAATCGCAGTGAATACTACGGCTGCGGGTTGAGGATATAGGTTTCAAAGGCTTCGGCTGTCCAGGGCAAAGCAGGCTTGAAGAAATGCTCATAGATGGCATCGGCATAAACGCGGATTTCATATTGCGCGTCTGAAGCCATACGCAGCTTGAGCCACCCCATCAAATTATGGGCGTCTACCTTGATTACCCACGTGTAGTACACGCTGAAACCGGGAAGGAAAAGCCGCGCCATTTCTTTAGAGACGCCGTTTTCCAGCGCGTTGGCATACAGCTTATGGCTTTGCTCATAATGAGCGACCAACTGCTGAAGGAAAGCCTCATTCACTTCGCCTTCAATTTCGCCTTCGCTGGCCTGCTTGTTGCTCTTTGCCTGTTTGCGCCATACGGACGGCACATAGAAATCATCTTCTTCAAACGGCGTGTAGCGGCCAGACTGGGCGTTTACAGACTGAAAGTGAAAAGTGCGATGACGTACCCACTGCCACCATGTAATTAAAGGCGCACGAACGCGGAATTTGAACTCAACCATTTCAAAGGGGGAGGTATGCGCGTGTCGTAGAAGATAGAACAGCAGCTTCTTGTCAGCCTGCTCACCTTTGCTTTCGCCTAAAAAGCTGACGCGCGCAGCATTCACGATTGCCATATCTCCGGAAACACCAGTCGCCGGATGCGGCATGATATCGGCAAGTTCCACCCATCCCTTGTCAAGCACTTCGACGCGCCGACCTAGCATCTGTGGTTCCATAGTCCCTCTCTTCTAAACGAAGTATTGTAAGGCGAGGCGTACCCGTTCCTCAAAATCATCCGGCGTGCTTGCGGGAATCGCACGCAGCGCGGCCTGTGCTTCGGAAGCGGAATAACCAAAGCCGATGAGCGCTTCCAATACGTCTTTGTTCACATCGGAGTAACCCGCCGCCGGAATAAGCCCGTCTGCACCCTTGAGCTTGTCTTTCAACTCGAAAATGATTTTTTCAGCGGTTTTCTTGCCCACGCCGGGAATACGCCCAAAAGCATCGGTAGAGCCGCTGGAAATGGCCGTATAGAGTCGCTCCAAACTCATCGCGCTAAGCACAGCAAGGGCGATTCGCGGCCCTACGCCAGACACCGTGATCAGCAGTTCAAAGGCCTCACGTTCCTGCTCGCTGCCGAAACCGTACAGCGTGATCGCATCTTCGCGGACAATCATGATTGTATGCACGAAAACGCTGCTGCCGATGTTTTCGTTAAGCGAATTTGAGGGGACAAAAACTTTATAGCCAACCCCGTTGACGACTACAATCACGTGATCAGCGTTGGCGGCGGCGAGCGTACCTTCGAGGCTGGCAATCATGCGTTCACCCTGTATTCAGTCTAACAGCGATGCGTAGCGCGAGTTGTGCAAATCAGTGATGGCGACAGCCAGCGCATCGGCCGCATCATCTGGTTTGGGGATGGTATCGAGATTGAGCAGCATACGAACCATTTCTTGCATTTGCGGCTTTTTAGCGCCGCCGTATCCTGAAATTGACTGCTTGATGAAATTCGGTTTGTATTCGTGAATAGGCAGCTTTGCCCGCGCCAGCGTTAACAGGATGGTGCCGCGACCTTGCGCGACCGTAATGGCCGTTGTCACGTTCTTGCCAAAGAACATTTCTTCAATCGCTGCTTGATCTGGCTGGAAGGTTTCGATAATTTCCGTCAGCGTATCGTAAATTATGACCAGTCGCTCATGCATAGGAAAGGCTGGCGAGGTGGTAATTACGCCATATTTGACGGCTTCAAGCACCCCATCCGAATGTTCACGCACAAGACCATAGCCGACCGTTGCGGTGCCGGGGTCAATGCCTAAGGTGAGCATCAGGCAGTTTCAAATGCGGCGACAACATCATCCGTGATATTCAAGTTGGAAGCCACCGCCTGAATGTCGTCCAATTCTTCCAGATCGCTCATCAGTTTCATGTTCTGCACCGCTTTATCCAGCGGCACATCGGCGAGGTTTTTGGCTTCCCAGCGTAATTCAGCCTCATCAATTTCATAATCAGCTTTACGCAGCGCCTCTTCAACAGCGCCAAACAATTCGCGCGGCGTGTATACGATGATTGTGCCATCTTCATTGACGACATCGTTGGCGCCTGCTTCAGCGGCGACCATGAATACTTCATCGAAATCAACATCACCTGCGAGGGTGATGAAGCCAATTTGCTCGAACTGCCACATGACCGAACCCGCGGCGGCTAAGCTTGCGCCTGCGCGGTTAAACACGCGCTTTAATTCAGCCAGCGTGCGGTTTGAATTGTCGGTCAGGGTATCGATCAGGAAGGCGACCCCGTCAAGGCCGTACCCTTCATATACCTTTTCCTCAAGCTCGATGCCTTCAAGTTTGCCTGTGCCACGCAGAACCGCCCGCTCAATATTGTCTTTGGGCATGTTTTCAGCTTTGGCTTTCGCAATTGCCAGCTTCAGTTTGGGGTTTGAATTTTCATCGCCGCCACCTTCTTTAGCCGCCTGCGCGATATCTTTTGCCAGACGGGTGAAAATCTTGCCGCGTTTGGCATCTTCAGCGCCTTTTTTCCGCTTAATAGTTGCCCATTTGCTGTGACCAGACATGCGTTTGCTCCGGTATTACTTTCCACACTGTGTAGGCTGATTATACAAAACGGGCTAAGTCGCGTCGAGGCATGCCCGCGCTGTGCTATAATTTTGCTGGCTGGGCTTTTGCTAACGAGGTTTTCAAGTGACGGCAGCGGCTAAACCTGCATTACCAATCCGGCAGGAAAGTTTACAGTCAAAACTTGCGTGGTTGGTGATGATCGTTGCTTTTATTATTTTTTGCGTGATATGTGCTGCCTCAGTATTGGGGCTGCATTATTTTCTATTCGACTCTACGATCCCCATTAACGCTGTCCTATCTGTTGGACGGGGTACTGCTGGCCTCACTACCACTGATTTGAACGAGACATTTGTTAGATCGCAAAGCCTGATCACGAATAATTCGGTGGTCTCAACTGATAATGTTGCACAGGCCACGATCTCATTCACCGATCCCCTACAGCCTGAAGCGCTGCTTGCGAGCATCACTTTGTTTAGCAACACCTCGCTTGATATTGATCAAATGGCACGCCCACGCTTTGAGTGGAGCGCGCGCGGGAATGAAATTGCTCTCGATCATGTTTCGGGGACAGTGGATGTATTTATCCCTGAATCAGAGCGCGAGATCAGCATACGCTTCACTGCCGATGATGGCACGCGGGTATATCTGGATGATGCCGGGCAATTTTCGGTGCAAATGACCCCGCAGCAGGTTCGGGTGTTGAATGAGTCGGGTAATGCTGAAATCATCTCGGCGCAATCTGGGGATACACAGTCCGTTGGGGCAGGGCAGCGGGGATTGTACTACCCTGTAAACGATCAATTTTTGCTGTTGCCCGGCCTTGTGAACCTTGCCAGCTCTGACGGAAAGGACTTGTTTGCCATGGCGGCTGCCGGAAATATGCCATCGGAAAGCTCGCCGGCATTGGGCTGCTTTAACACGCAGGAAGACCCACAGACTACAGGCTCGTTCGTGTTCAGCGAAGAGAACGGGCGCAGTACGGTGCGTTTTGTTCGCGGCGGCGGCGCCCAATCCCACGGCGAAACTGGCTGCGTCTTGACCTTTGGCGCGGGTGGGGTGGATGTAACACCGTATAGCGCGCTATTTTTGCGGGCAGGTTTCAGGATTGATAACCAATCCTTGAGCTTATGCGGGCAGGTGGGCAGCGAATGCCCGCTGATGCTGCGTGTGGACTATATCCCAGTGAACGGGCAGCCAGCGGCGATCTGGTATCACGGGTTTTATGCGCGGCGCGATCCGGCCTACAACTATCCGGGGCGCTGCGATACCTGCCCGATTGAACACGAAGCGGTCAATGCAGGCACATGGTTTACTTATCAGAGCGATAATCTGTTTTCGCTAATTCCTGCCGATTTACACCCTGCGTCAATTCTGAACATTCGTTTTTACGCATCCGGCCATGAATATGATGTGTTTGTAGACGATGTTTCTTTGCATGCAGGGGGAGTTGATCCCGCCCCGCCTGCTGCCGCGCCCGTTCAGTGATTTTGCGCGTCTGCGAAGGGCTTTGCTATACTGACTGCACAGGCAATTCAACAAACCGCCCCTACTGGGCGGCATTGGGGTAGTAGATGAATAATGAACAGCTAAACACGCTGCTTACCGTCGGCCTTGTATATGGGGGGCTAATCGCTGTCGCTTTCTGGGCGGGTATGGTGGTGTGGACGTTCCGCGATATGCGCGCGCGCTCCCGTGATACCCTTGCGCAAATTCTGGCTACGGTGATGGTTGCGGCGCTGACACTACCGGGATTTTTGCTGTATCTATTTTTACGCCCCAAAGAAACGCTGGCTGAGGCTTACGAACGCTCGCTTGAAGAAGAGGCGCTGCTTCAAGAAATTGAAGATAAGCCAGTTTGCCCCGGCTGCCGCCAGCGGGTTCAGGAAGACTGGCAGGCTTGCCCCTATTGCCATACCCGGTTGAAGAAGCCTTGCACGCGCTGCGGGAAAATGCTCGATCTGGCGTGGGATATTTGCCCACACTGCACCACGCCCGCGCAGGTCTATAACGGGGATCGTCAGACGGCTTCAAGCACCCATGCGCGACCCGCCGCCGCGCAGCAGTACACTGCTGCGCCAGAGTATGAATCGCGCTCAAGGCAAACGCGGCGGCGCGAGGAACGGCTTGAATTTGTTGAGGGCGAAGATAGCCCGTAGGCGAGATGCCTGCTAATTATGGCGCTTTCGCCAGGTGAATAGGGCTTGAGCCGTTGGCTTAACTTTAGAAAATAAAAACGCCCGCCGCGTTCTGGATAGTCCAGAGTACAGGCGGGCGTTTCGATAACTGATTTTGACTGCAACAGCGGGTTACGTCTTGCTGACGCTCGGCATCTCTAGCTCGCCAGATTCGCCAACGATATGCAGCTTCAGAAAATTGGTTTGCCCGGCGATACCGAAGGGAACACCAGCGATGATCACGATGCTATCGCCGATGTCCACTAGCTTTGCCTTATAGCTGGCATTCACCACTATCCGCACCATTTCATCAACCGAATTGAATGTTTCAGAGACGAGTAAGGGATACGATCCCCATAGCAAAGCGGTTCGCTTATAGGTCGTTTCGCTTGGCGTCACGCAGATGATCGGGGTTTTGGGGCGAACGCGCGCCACCTGCCGCGTGGTATAACCGCTCATGGTCGCGGTGATAATTGCCTTGCAGTTCAGCGCGTCGGCAACTCGCCAGGTCGCCAGGGCTACAGCATCCGAGATCGCCTCACGGTTTTCGGTTATTTTCGGAAGTTTGATGATCGCCGCTGTGCCGTCTTGAAACTGCGACAGATTGCGTTCAGCGATAGTGGCAATGTTCACCATCGTTTCAACGGCGCGTACAGGGTAATCGCCAGCGGCAGTTTCATTGCTGAGCATCACCGCGTCGGTGCCGTCAAGGATTGCATTATATACGTCTGAGGCTTCTGCGCGGGTGGGGCGCGGGGCGTGCTCCATCGAATTGAGCATCTGGGTGGCGGTGATCACAGGCTTAGCAGCCTCATTACACAGCCGGATGATTTTCTTCTGGTGGAACGGCACTTCTTCAACCGAAATTTCCACGCCCAGATCGCCACGCGCAACCATGATGCCGTCTGATGCATCAATAATCGCTTCAATGTTTTCCAATGCTTCGTGCATTTCAATCTTGGCGATGATGGATGCCGCGCCGCCGGAATGACGAATCAACCAGCGCATCTCTTGAAGATCGCTGGGCGAGCGCACAAACGACATCGCAATGTAATCGGTTTTCTGCGACAGCGCGTATTCGATATCGCTGCGATCTTTCTCGGTGATCGCGGATAGCGTCAGCTTTGCATTCGGCGCGGAAATGCCCTTGTTAGAGCTAAGCGGGCCGCCAACGGTCACTTCGCAAATTAAGGTGCGGGGAAGCGTGGATTTTACTTCAAATTCCAGCTTGCCATCATCCAGCAGCAGGCGCGTTCCAACTTTAATATCGCGCATGAACTCAGGATGGGGCAGCGTGATGATGTTGTTTTCCCCGTTGGCTTCATCCAGCGTCAGGGTCACTTTATCGCCAATCGCCAGATTGATAATTCCGCTGGCGATTTTGCCGATGCGTATTTTGGGGCCTTGAATATCGCACATGATGGCGACGACGGCACCTTCTTCTTTGGCAATCTGGCGAACGGCGGCGATAGTTGCTCCGTGTTCTTCCTGCTTACCGTGAGAAAAATTAATGCGCGCAACGTCCATCCCCGCGCGTATCATCTGGCGAATGGTCGATTCATCCCGCGAGCTAGGCCCGAGCGTGGCGACGATTTTCGTGCGTTTGGCGCTTTGTCCGATCAATTTCTGCCTCTTATGGTCGCTATAGGTCAAGACCAAGATTAGAGAAGGCGGCAAGCCCCGCGTAACGCGCGGCACTTCCAAGTTCTTCTTCAATACGCAGCAGCTGGTTGTATTTGGCAACGCGATCAGTACGCGCTGGAGCGCCGGTCTTAATTTGGCCGGCGTTCATGGCAACCGCCACATCGGCAACTGTGGTATCTTCGGATTCGCCGCTGCGATGGCTGGCGATCACGGTCATATTGTGGCGCTGGCTTAACTGCGCGGCGGCCAGCGCTTCGGTGAGCGAGCCGATCTGATTAAGTTTGAAGAGCAGCGCATTGGCCGCTTTTTCACGCAGCGCGCGCTTCACTTTTTCAACGTTGGTAACCAGCAGGTCATCGCCTACAAGCTGTACGCGATTACCGATAGTAGCTACCAGTTTCGTCCAGTTTTCCCAGTCGTTTTCAGCCAGACCGTCTTCGATGGAGATGATCGGGTACTGGGAAACCCAGTTTTCCCAGAACGCCACCATTTCGCTGCCGCTGAGCACTTTACCTTCGATATCGAGATGGTAGGCACCATCACGGTACAATTCGGAAACTGCGGGGTCAAGCGCGATGCGAATCTGCGTGCCAGGTTGGTAGCCAGCTTTGACGATGGCTTCCATAATCACATCCAGCGCCGCCTGATTTGAGCCGAGACTGGGGGCGAAACCGCCTTCATCGCCAACTGTTGTGGCATATCCCTTGCTGTGCAGGATGCCTTTGAGCGCCTGATAAATCTCAACGCCCCATTGCAGCGCCTCATGGAAGGATGTAGCGCCAACTGGCATGACCATAAATTCTTGAAAATCGGTGCTGCCTTCTGCGTGTTTGCCGCCATTCATGATGTTCATCATGGGAACGGGCAGCACATGGGCATGTACGCCGCCGATGTAAGCATACAGCGGCAAATCGGCAAAATTCGCGCCAGCTTTTGCTACTGCCAGCGAAACGCCGAGAATAGCATTTGCCCCAAGATTGCTCTTGGTGGGCGTGCCGTCCAGCTCCAGCATGATCTGATCAACGGTGGTCTGGTTCAGTGCATATTGCCCGCGCAGCGCATCAGCAATCGGGCCATTTACGGCTTCAACCGCGCGCAGAACCCCTTTGCCGCCGAAACGGGATTTATCGCCGTCGCGCAGCTCAAGCGCTTCCCATTCGCCTGTGGAAGCCCCGCTAGGCACGATTGCGCGCCCGAACGAGCCATCAACCAGCATAACTTCGACTTCAACCGTCGGATTGCCGCGAGAGTCAAGGACTTCGCGCCCGTGAATCCGCTCAATAACAGACATGATTATTCTCCAGTGAGACTGTTTGTGTAGACAAGGGGCTGAGCATATCCTCAGCCATAAGCGTTCTAGTGTAGCGCCATCCTGCCGTTTACGCACGTCTAAATCGCCCGAATGCGCGCGCTTTTAATTCGACACTGTTCGGGTAAAATGAACGAAGTTTTCGACAAATATGCGAAATTATGGAATGGCGAGCGCTAACGCGACCCAAAGCGTATATCTGGATTATGCCGCCACAACCCCAACGGATCCCAGGGTGGTTGAGGCAATGCTGCCTTATTTTACCGAAATCTATGGCAACGCTCATTCCGGCCACAGACCGGGGCGGCGCGCTGAGCAGGCAGTAGAAGATGCGCGGGAAACAGTTGCCCGTATCCTGAATTGCAAACCTTCGGAGATCGTATTTACAAGCGGCGGCACCGAAAGCGTAAACCTGGCAATTCGCGGCGTGACGCTGTCAGAAAAAGGCGATTCCGCCAAGCATATCGTTTCTTCGGCGATTGAGCACAGCGCCGTACTGAAAACGCTTGAGCAGATGGCAAGCACCAACGGGATTGAGTACACGCTGCTGCCCGTTTCGCAAGAAGCTGTTGTAGACCCTGAAACGCTCATTCCTGCCTTGCAACCGAATACGGCGCTTGTGAGTGTGATGGCCGCCAATAACGAAGTTGGCACTATTCAGCCAATTTCAGCGCTTGCAGCACAGGCGAAAGCGCGGGGCGTTTTAATGCATACCGATGCGGTGCAGGCCGCAGGCCAACTGCCGCTGGATGTACAGGCGTTGGGTGTGGATATGCTTAGCCTTTCCGCGCACAAGTTTTATGGGCCGAAAGGTGTGGGGGCGTTGTACGTGCGCGATGGCATTCGCTTAACGCCCAGCCAAACGGGGGGCAGCCATGAGGAAGGGCAGCGCGCGGGAACCGTGAATACGCCCGGCGTTGTGGGGCTGGCAAAAGCGCTGCAACTGGCTTATGACGAGTTTGACGAACGAACAGCGCATTACCGCAGCCTGCGCGACCAGCTTATTGATGAGGTGCTGCGGTTGGTGCCGAATGCCCGGCTAACAGGCCATTCTGAACAACGGCTGCCGGGTCATGCCAGCTTTCTGCTTGATGGTTTGGATGGCAATACGCTGATCATGCATCTGGATATGAAAGGACTGGCGGCGAGCAGCGCATCTGCGTGCAAAACTGGCAATCCGGAGCCTTCGAGCGTGCTGCTGGCGATGGGCGTTCCGTATGAGACGGCATTCGGCAGTTTGCGGCTCACTATCGGTAAGGATACGACGGAAACAGACATCGAATATTCGGTATCGGTGCTGGCGCAGATCGTTGAAAAGCTATATCGCCTGCGCCAGAACTACAGGTAAGTTGGAATGGGCAGTTCATGAACTGCCTGCGAGAAAGAAATGAATTGTGAGTAACACAAAGCCGCGTGTTGTCGTCGCCATGAGCGGCGGGGTAGATAGCTCGGTAGCTGCCGCGCTGATGGTGGAGCAGGGCTATGATGTCGTTGGCATGATGATGCGCCTGTGGTCTGAAGAAACAGTCTCCGGAGGGGCGCATAATCGCTGCTGCACGCCCGATCAGATGAGCGACGCCCGCCGCATTGCCGATCAGCTTAAAATCCCGTTTTATGTGCTGGATACCAAGTCGGTATTCCGTAAAACGGTCGTGCAGTATTTCATTGATGCGCATCGCGAAGGCATCACGCCGAACCCGTGTTTGGAGTGCAACCGCCACATTCGGTTTGACTTTTTACAGCAGAACGCGCTGGCGCTGGATGCAGATTATCTGGCAACCGGGCATTATGCGCGTATTCATCAGGGCGATGGTGGTAAATTTCTGCTCAAGAAGGGGCTGGACGACGCTAAAGATCAGAGTTATGTGCTCAGCGTGATGGGGCAGGAACAGCTTGCCCATGCTATGTTTCCAGTTGGCGAATACACCAAACCAGAAGTCCGCGCCTTAGCGCAGAAGTTTGGCTTGCCGACAGCCAGCAAGCATGATAGTCAGGATTTGTGCTTTTTGGGTGATGGCGATTACCGCCGCTTTTTACGTGAAAATGCGCCGGAAATGATGGCCGCCGGGCCGATTGTGCGAAGTGATGGCGCGGTTATAGGCGAGCATCAAGGGCTGGCAAATTACACTATCGGCCAGCGTAAGGGGCTGGGCGTGTTTGCGCCTGAGCCAATGTATGTGATCGCGCTGAACCCTGCGGCTAACGCGCTGGTGGTGGGCACGGCTGAGGAACTGGGCAGCAGAACGCTTACCGCGCGGCGGGTGAACTGGATCGCGGGTGAAGCTCCGGGCGATAGGTTTGAGGCTGAGGTGAAGATTCGCTACAAGGCGCGCCCCGCAAAAGCGAGCATCTGCGCTTATGACGATCAGCGCATGCAGGTCACTTTTGAGTCGCCGCTGCGCGATATTACGCCCGGTCAAGGCGCGGTGGTTTATGATGGTGATGTGTGCTTAGGCGGCGGCATAATAGAGAAGCCAGCGCTGTAAATACTGGCGCCGTGAATAACCCCGTTGTTATTTCCTGAACAGGTTGGTTTACCGCAGTAAGCCCGCAATCTCCGGCGCGAAAAGCAGCATCAGGATGGTTGCAATTACGATATACTGCCCGTATGGCAGCGGCGTGAACAGGCTGTAATGCCGCCCCGCCAGCCGCCGCACGATCAGATACACAATCGCCCCCAGCGCGCCCAGAAAAACCGTTATAAACATGGCGATGATCAGCGACTGCCAGCCCAGGATCAGGCCGGAGAGCGTGATCAGCATCACGTCGCCGTAACCGAAAGCCACTTCTTCGATTTTTGAGTTGCGGATAGACGAAAGCAGCGCGGTGAAGATGAAACCGCCAAGATATAACAAGAAGAAAATGCCAAAGCCAAGCAGCGCGCCCAGAATGGCTTCCCCTAAATCTGGCCCATAGTCAATCAGGATGGCATCGGCCAGCGCCAGCAGGCATGAAGGAATGATCACCACGAACAAGATTAGCCGGTGTTCAAGATCGATCACCGTGATCAGCATGAAGATCGCCATATAAAGCAGATAAATGACGAACTGGGGCAAGGTCATTTGCACGTCGTCCTGAAATGTGAACAGCGTCATCAGAAACAGGACGATTGTTGTGATTTCGGTGAGCGGGTAACGCCAGCGCAAACGAGCGCCGTTTGCGCTGGCGCGTTTATTGAAAATGAACGCCAGAATGCCAGACCACGCGATTAGCGGACGCGGCGTGCCATCGGAATAATGGGGCAGTTTGGGGCTGGCGCGCTGCGGCAAATCGTCAGACAAAGCATTGACGATCACACCTGCGATCCATCCGGCAAGCGCGACAAGGATGATGCTGATTGCGTTGATTTCGATCATGAGGCCTTCACGGAATGGGCGGGGCGGGTGGCAACAAGGTTAACGATACGACCAGCACCGCGAGAATCGCCAGTACCACTGAAACTATAATCGCAATTTTGCCCGCGTTTGATAAAGGGATTTCCGGGGCGGCCGGCGTATCGCTGAATACGAGTTCAACCGGCGTGGCTTCAACGCCGCGTACTTGCCAGGCTGCAACCTTGCGAGATGCTGCGCCTACGATGATCATGAGCAAATCAGGGTAATGCCACTCGCGAATATCTGTAGGCGAAGGCTGCGCGCCGTGTTTAGGATGGCTGTGGTAAAAACCGATCACTTCCTGTTCGGCGGCTTCCGCGCGGGCGAAAGCCTGAATCAAGGCGGCTGGTTCAAGCACGAAAGCGCGCGCGCGTGAAGCAGCGATATTAGGAATCGGGACGACGGCGGTGATGATATCGCGCTTTCCGAGCAGCACGCCGCAGATTTCTTCCGGCGCTGCCCGTTCCGCTTCCGCCATCATCTGCTCTGCAAGACTGCGGGCGAGATGGACAACCATGCTTAAGCACCGAGTTCAGGCACGATGAAGGTTTCGAGATGCCTGCTCTGAGGCGGATTCCTTGTTTCATAGAATAATTCTATCGCCAGCGTATATTCGCCTGCGGGATCGTGTTCGCGTGAGCGCAGATGCATGGTAAATTCCATATCGTGATGCATTGTTTCGATGATATTTAACTCTGCAACGATATTATTCGCATCATCGCGGGCGGTCATGATCAGGTTTGGCCGCTGCTGAAATGGCGTGACGACGACATGCACAAATACCCGAAACCGATCAGGGTAGACGGCGACCTCCACTAACTCAATTTCTACTTTCTCAGGTGGCTGCGGAGAATAGCCATCCGGAAAAAACTGAATTTGATTATCCATAGCTCGCTTCTGCAAAAGGTTGAGTTATCAAAATTGTGACGGTTCAGCTTCTCTGCTGCAACTTCTGTAGGGCGCTCCATGCGGCTTCAAACTGCGCGGCTGGAACGAGTATATGATCACGCTGGAAAGCGGCCAGCGGCAAGATGGGCACCCCGGCATCGGCTAACGCCTTACTGATGGCTGCTATAAACCCGATGAGGGTTGGCTCCAGCGCGCCATCAAAGGTAATCAGGCGATAGGGTTCGCTTACTTCGCTCTCTTTCAAACGCCGGGCATATTCTTCCAGCAGATCATCGGCGATAACCAGAGTCACCTCATCTTTGTCTACAATCAATGCGGAAAACGGCTCGCGCATCTGGGCAAGCACGCCTGCCGCCGCCATTGCTGCGGATGGGGGAAGATGCAGCACTCGATACAGCTGCCCGTCTGTATACAGGGGGATAGCTGCCAGCAATTCTTTCGCAGAAACAGTCATTTATGCTCACTCATCAAACTGGTAAGTGGATTCAGCATAATACCGGACATGACGGTGCGCAACCTTGTTAACCAGCCAACTTTGCAGTTGGGCGTTTTTCTCCTCAAGCGATACATTTTCGTCGCGCAGCAAGTCCAGCGGATAATTGACGCGTACTGCTCGCCCGTGAACGATATGGCGGCTTACGCCTGCGGGCAGCGGAGATCCGCCGGATGCGGATGCGAGAATCTCATCGGGCGTGTAGGGGCGGAACCTGACCAGCGCAATGCCATCAGGGTGATACCGCCAGATGCTGCCGATATCTTCAAGATTGGTGCGCTGAAGCAGCGCGCTGTGTTCGTATAGATGAACAACGTGGCGCAGGGCTTGATTACGCAATCCAAGCTCGTCGGGCGTGACTGATAAATGCCGGGTTTCGCCCTGCCGCAAATAGACGGTCGCTATCGGGTTTTGGCTGTCTGAATTTCCATTTTGGATGGTGAGTTCTGGCACCTGCCGCAACTGATGCATGAAAGCCTGCGCGTCCCAACTACAAACAACGTGCTGCCATGTTGCCAATTCGACCAGCCCGCTATCATAAGAGGCGATTTGCACCAGAATGTGGCGATAACCAAGCGCGTTGAATGAAAATACGCGGTTGGCGCCATCAAGCACAACGTAATTGTCGTGATCCAGCGGGGCGACCAGCGGCGGATTGATCATGAAAGTTTCGCCGCGCATTCGCTCAATCAGCGGGGCGCTGCGCTGCATATCATGCGCCTCGTGGGGACGTACCGACGACGTTGGCACAATTCGCAGGTCGGGCATAGGGACATTTTCAGGGGTCATATGTGCTCTTTAGGTGATGCGGCGCGCGTAAGGTTAGCGTATCATGTTCAGGGCAACGCGACAATGCGAATCGTTATGATTTAGACGATCTATCTAAACAATTATGCTATCTGAATTGTAGGATATGAACATGGGGGCACAAGATCAAGGCGCAAATGCGACGCAAGGGCGCTGGTTGGTTATTCCGCGCACGCTGTGTTTTGTGCTAAACGGCGAAGATGTGCTGCTGATGAAACGCGCTGCCAACAGACGTGTTTTTCCAAATCGCTATAATGGTGTTGGCGGGCATATTGAGCGGGATGAAGACCCTGCCACCAGCGCGCGTCGCGAAATTTTGGAAGAAACCGGGTTGATTGTGCGCGATTTGCGCTTGCGCGGCATTCATAATATCAACGCAGGTGAAAGCACAGGGATCATGCTGTTTGTGTTCACCGCTAATGCAGACAGCCGCGAGACGATAGACTCTGATGAAGGGACGCTGCATTGGGTTTCGTATGAGCAGGCGCTGAAATTGGATCTGGTGGAAGATCTGGCGCTGATTTTGCCAAACTTATTTGGCAAGCGTGACGATTCGGCGCCGTGGTTTGCGCACGTTACGTATGATGACGGTGATAATATCAGGCTTCGATACGCAGAAGAAAATTATGACTGAAAATTTGCAGGCTGAAGGCGGGGATGCGCAGGCGCAAAAGCAGCGCAGCTTGCCGCGCCGCATGGGCTGTTGGGCGTTAGTGATCGCCTGGTTCCTGCTGATGCTATTGCCCTGTTTTTGTATCGCGCTGGCCATCAACCAGGAAATTGTGATTCCAACCGGATCGGTGCCGGGGCAGCACATCCGCATATGGCTGATTATGGAAGAAGATGGGCGTGGGGTAGGGATTTCCAGCGCGTCTTTGGTGAACAGCAGCGAAAATGCGGTGTGCGTGCAAACACAAACCCGTTTTGTTCTTTGGGCTGGCCGCGCTGAACCTGTGCAATCATGCGAATGTTATCAGCGGGCTTCTACTGATGATGCCTGGTCGCTGGTCAGTATTGAGGCTGCCCAATGTGGAATTGCGGATCAGGAATAATGTATGCAGCTTGAGGGGGTAGGGCTAGCGTTAGTTATTGGCTGCGGCCTGTGCCTGCTGCTGATTGCGGCCTCAATTGTGCTGCCCATTCTTTCAGTCGTGATTGATGCCTTTACAACCCTGTTTGAATTGGCGTCCGGTTTACTGGGGGGCGGCCCAATTGGTTGTATTGGTTGTTTGGTGCTGGTGGCTGGCTGCGGCGGGGCGCTGTTCCTGATCTACGTTATTACTACTGCTTCCAGCCAACCGTAAACAAAAGGGCGCAGATACCCGCGCCCTTAACGTGTTTCTGACTGACCAGATTTACCCCAGCAGATCGGGGATCGTTTCAGGATTTTCAGCGATGCGCGCGCCTGCGGCTCGCAGCGCGTCAATTTTTTCTTGCGCGGTGCCTTGACCACCTTCCACAATCGCGCCTGCATGCCCCATGCGTGTGCCTTCAGGGGCGCTGCGCCCGGCGATGAAGGCCACCACTGGCTTGGTCATACGCGCCTTGATAAATTCGGCGGCATCAATTTCTGCACGCCCGCCGATTTCACCCATCAACACTACTTTTTCGGTTTGGGCGTCTTCCTCAAACATTTCCAGCACTTCAACGAACGTTGTGCCGATAATCGGGTCGCCGCCAATGCCAACACAGGTGGATTGCCCATAGCCTGCGGCGCTCATCGCGGCAACGGTTTCATAAGTTAGCGTGCCGCTTTTAGAAACCACGCCGACATTACCGGGCTTGCCCACATAATTGGGCATAAAACCGACTTTTGCCTGGCCTGGAGTAAGCACGCCGGGGCAGTTTGGGCCGATCAAGCGGCTGCTGCTGTTTTTCAGGTATTCATACACGTTCATCATGTCGCGAATCGGGATGCCTTCAGTCAGGCAAATGATTAGCGGGATGCCGGCATCAATGGCTTCATAGATGGCATCTGCCGCGAATGGGCCGGGCACAAGTATCATGCTCACATTTGCGCCAGTGGCTTCTACGCAGCCTTTCACGGTATCAAAAATAGGCTTGCCATGCACCCACTCGCCACCTTTGCCAGGGGTGACGCCACCCACGACAGCGGTGCCGTATTCGATCATTTGCCCGCTGTGAAATTTACCTTCGCGCCCGGTCATGCCCTGCACAAGCACCCGCGAACTGCTGTCAATCAAAATAGACATAATTAGGCTTCTCCTCTAGCGGCGGCAATCGCTTTCTTTGCACCGTCCGTTAGGGTAGACGCTGCGGTGATATTAGGGATGTTCGCGTCGTCAATGATGGCGCGGCCTTCTTCAGAGTTGGTTCCCGCAAGGCGGATCACCATTGGCTTATCGGTAGGGACTTCCTTCAGTGCTTGTAAGATGCCGCGCGCAACTTCGTCGCCGCGTGTAATGCCGCCGAAGATATTGAACAGCACAGCTTTTACGTCAGGGTCTGAAAGGATGATACGCAGCGCTGCGGCTACACGATCAGCCTGAGCGCCGCCGCCGATGTCAAGGAAGTTGGCAGGGAAAATATCACCGCCGCCATACAGCTTGATCATATCCATAGTGGTCATCGCCAGCCCTGCGCCATTGACCATGCAGCCGATCTGGCCGTTCAGCTTCACATAAGTGAGGCCAGCGTCACGCGCCTGAGTTTCAACCAGCGGCTCTGCCGAAGTATCACGCTGCGCCGCCAGTTCGGGCTGGCGATACAGCGCGTTGTCGTCAATCACCATTTTGCCATCCAGCGCGAACAGCTCATTTTCGCCAGTGATCACCAGTGGGTTAATCTCTGCGAGTACCGCATCTGATTCCACATAACAGCGATACAGATTACGCGCTATTTTGGTGAACGCTGCCCAGTGTTCGCGTGGCAGGTTAATGCCGCTGGCGATATTGCGCGCCTGATATTCGCGCAGGCCGAGTGACGGGCTGATCCATTCGCGAATGATGGCGGATGGGTTTACCCGCGCGACTTCTTCGATTTCAACGCCACCCTCTGAAGAAGCCATCATGACCGGCTTTCCGGTCGTGCGGTCGTTGGTGATGCCCAGATAGATTTCACTATTGATAGATGACGCGGGATCGATCAGGACGATGCCGACTGTATGCCCCTTAATATCCATCCCCAAAATTTTACCGGCAATGGCGTAGGCTTCTTCTGGCGATTTTGCCAGCTTTACGCCGCCAGCTTTGCCGCGCCCACCAACCAGCACCTGCGCCTTTACAACCACAGGCACGCCAATTTCCCCGGCAATAATACGCGCTTCTTCAGGGGTAGTTGCAGTTTGCCCGCTGGCAACAGGAATGCCATACTGCGCGAAGCGTCGCTTCGTTTGATACTCGTGTAAGTTCACTGACACGCCTCCATGTAATCGTGCGCTTGAAAAGCGTTGCGGAAGTAATAGCCGGGGCTATATAAACAAAACGGGTGGGATTATAACGCGAATGGCGGGCTTAGAAAATCTCGATTGTGTGATCCAGCACTTCAACGTCACGCCCCTGCGTTTCTACCCAATCGGCAATTTTCGAGAGGACGCTGTTCACATATTGCGAATCGTTGCCAACTACAGCCGCCGCGATCACGGCAGAATTCCATGAGTCTAAATCCTCAATTTCAGCAACCGAGGCATTAAATTCTGATTGCAGCCGCCGAATAAGCGGTTGAATGATGGAGCGTTTCTCTTTGAGTGAGTAAACGCCATCCATACCAAGTTCGATGGTACATACGCCCAATATTGCCCTCGACATGGCAATTTCCTCGGATAGTTAGGTTCAGGTTTAGATGTGGTGAGATTAACGTGGTTGCGTATCAAACGCGAGTAGATTATTCTTTTCGCAGAAATATGCTCTTTTCGCTTAAAATGACGGTATAGTACCGGCGTTAACCAGTCGTCACCGATGGGGGATAGGGATGAAGATGAAACGCGCAGCGCGGCTCGGAGGCTTGCTTGGGCTGGCGATTGTGGTCATCGCCGGTGTGGCTCTGGCCGTGGGGCAGGGCAATAATTTACTGGTCAATCCCGGCTTTGAACCGCCGTTTGTTGATGTGTCTGGCGAGCCTGTTCGCCGGGTGGCACAGGGGTGGCAACCCTGGAATGTGCCTTCACAACCGGGAGATTCGTTCTCGCAAAATATTCAGCCAGAATACTTGCCAGCTAGCGATACCACGAGCAGCCTCGGTGTTCCCCGTATTCATGGCGGCAGCGACGCACAACAGGTGTTCACTTTCTACGCCACTTTTACCGGCGGGGTTTACCAGCAGGTTAACGGGGTAACTCCCGGAGCAACATATCAATTTTCTGCATACGTTTATACGTGGTCAACCAGCCTCGATAGCCCGGATGCCAGCGAACTCCCTGGAAACCTGACGGTTCAGGTAGGCATTGACCCCACAGGCGGCACTGATGGCCAGAGCGCGAATATCGTGTGGTCACCGGCAGGCACGCCGCAATATGATAGCTGGGTGCAGTATTCGGTCAGCGCCGCGCCAACGGGAAGCAGTTTAACTGTTTTTGTGCGTGCGCAACCGCAAGAGCCGGTTAAGAACAACGTTATCTATATTGATGATGCCCAGCTTTCAACGGGCGGCGGCACGAGCCCCAGCGCAACATCACAGCAGCCGAGCAGCGTGCCAGCGACGACGGTTGTATCGTCGAATACGCCAGTGTCATCGGCGACGACTGTCCCTTCAAATACGCCGGCACCCTCTGCGACGACTGTGCCGCCTAGCGATACGCCGCCGCCAACGCTGACGTTTACGCCTTCGCTGACCTACACGCCCAGCCCGGTGCCGACGATTGATAATACGCTGTTCCCCGGACGCTACGTGTATACCGTGCGGAGTGGCGATACCGTTGCCGGAATTGCCGCAGCCTTCAACAGCTCGGTAGATGCGATAATTAGCGCCAATGGATTGGCCTCGAACGGCTTTATCCTTGTCGGCCAGCAGCTTGTGGTGCCAGTGGGCTTGCCTTTTACACCGCCAGCGCCGACCAGCGCCGCGCCAACAGGTGTTCCGCCAACCGCGTTGGTGATCGCTTCGTCAACGCCGCTTTTGCCTGCGCCTACGGCAGCGCCGCCGCAGCAGCAGCCGGTAAATACGACGATCTATGTGGTTCGCCCCGGTGACACCTTGTTCTGGATCGCCGTGCGCCACAACACCACCGTCAATGCGCTTGCGACGCTAAACAACATTTCCAACCCGAACCTGATTTTTGCCGGGCAGCGGCTGCTGGTGCCTGTGAATACCGCGCAGGCAGTACCTACCGCCGTCATTATCCCGACTATTGAGGGGGCGGCTGCCCAGCAAGTGCAGACGTACATTGTTCAACCTGGCGACAACCTGTACAATATTTCACTCAGGTTTAATGTGCCGCTAGCGGACATCATTCAAGCCAATGGGCTGGTGAATCCTAGCCGTATTTACATCGGACAATCGCTAATCATTCCATAGCAAGTCAATGAGCAGTTGGCGGGTCATACGTAACGCAGGTAACAACGAGATCGTTCTCGCTCATGCGAAAGTTTGCAGTTCCTTCCTATGCCACTTGAAGGGACTGCAATTTTCGCGTAAATTGCCCCCTGATCGCGGCTTATGGTTCATCAATGACCGTGAAAGCCGGTCACAAACCTCGATTCATATGTTCTTCGTGTTTTTTACCATTGGGGTGATCTGGGTAGATGCAACGGGGCGCGTGGTTGATAAGGCGCTGGCTAAGCCATGGCGCCCATATTATGCACCTAAAGCGCCTGCGCGTGATTTTATAGAGGCGCTGCCCGACATTCTGGATCGTGTTCAGGTTGGCGACCAGCTAGTTTTTGAAGACACCTCAGCATGAAAAAGCTAGTGTTTCATATTTTGTGTATTGGGCTGCTTAGCCTGCCCGTTATGCTTCACGCGCAGGATTCGCAGTCAACTGTGACGCTGCATGTCGTTCAACGCGGCGAGACGCTTTACCGTATCGCCCAGAATTATGGCGTTACCATTGACGATCTGGTGCGGCTAAACGGGTTGACTGATCCGGGGAGTATTGACGTTGGCCAGCGTTTGCTGGTTCCTACGGCAGGCGTGACTACAAGTGGCTCATCACTGGTGCATGTGGTACAGCCGGGCGAGAGCCTCGATAGCATTGGGGCGCTGTATGGCTTGACGGGCGCTGAGATACAGGCGCTTAATGGGCTGCCGAATGGCGCAATATACGTGGGGCAGGGGCTGATGATCGCGCTGCCCACAGCCGCGCCGACGACAGTGCCAGAGGTGGCTTCTCTCGATATGCCGCCAGCGGTGGTACATACCGTTGCCAGTGGTGAAACCTTGTTCCGCATCGCGCAGAGTTATGGCACGACGGTGAATGCCATCGCGACGGCCAACGGAATCAACAATGTTGAGATCATTTATCCCGGCCAGCGGTTGGTCATTCCTGGCGTAGAGCCGCCACAATTGACCGCCGCGTTACCAGCGCCGATCACAGGCTTTGATCTTTCACCAATTGTGCTGATCGAAGGCCAGGCGGGGCGTTTTCATCTGCAATCTTCCGTTCCAGTTACGCTGTCTGGCAGTTTTCTGGATCAGCTTGCCACGCTGGCTACTGACAGCAGTGGCACGGATATGGTCGCTATTTTTGGCGTGCCGGTTGGCACTGAGCCGGGCATATATCCGGCAACTTTTGGCTTTACCGATGCTACTGGCGCGAATGTTTCGCTGACGGCAAATGTACAGGTGGTATCTGGGGGCTATTTTCAGTCTGATAACATTCAGGTTACGGGCGATAGCAGCCTGCTGCTAGACCCTGCGATTGAGGAAGCCGAACTGGCGACGCTGCGCTCGTTTATGTCCGTATTCAACCCGGAACGCTATTTTTCCGGCACGTTTGGTTTGCCTGCTGCGGCGACGATCACCTCTGGCTTTGGGAATGTGCGCTCTTATAATGCCGGGGATGTGCTACGGGTACATACCGGCACCGATTTCGGCGGCGCACCGGGAACCCCGATCTTAGCGCCAGCGCCGGGGCGCGTCGTATTTGCTGGCGCGTTAGACATTCGCGGCAATGCAACCGTCATTGATCATGGCTGGGGGGTGTATTCCGGTTACTGGCACCAGAGCGCGCAATACGTGCAGGTGGGTGATGTAGTGACTACCGGGCAGGTAATCGGCGCGATTGGAGCGACAGGCCGCGTCTCTGGCCCGCATTTGCACTGGGAAATCTGGGTGAATGGCGTGCCAGTTGACCCCATGCAGTGGACTGTGCAACCGTTCGCTTGATCCCACTAAAAACAACATAGGGCAGTTATCAATCTGCCCTAAGCGTTGAAATGGCGCCTGAAAAAGTTCTGATACCGGGACTTTTTTGTTAGCCGATGAGCTGTTGATATAACGCGGCTGTTTCCATAGAAACGGCTTTTCCCTGCTCATGAAAGGCACGTTCCAGTTTGCGGAAGTGGCTAACTGCTTCGCTGCGCCGCCCTAACGTGATGTACAGGCTCATCACGCTGCGGTGCAAATCTTCCTGCGAGTCGTTTACCTGTACAGCTTTTTGCAGCAGCCGGAGCGCCTGTTCAGGCTGATTATTCTGGATTTTGAATTCCGCCATTTGCGCGAGTGCTTCAAGATACCCGGCTTGAAAATCAGCCCGGCGTGCCGCGATCCAAGGGTCGCTGTGACCGCGCAGGAATGGGCTGTTATAGATTTCAAGCGCGTTTTGCAGCGCGTTATAGCGGTCTGGGTTTGCCAGATCGCGGCCGTGAAGTAGCTGCGATACGAAATCGGCAACGTCATACTCTACGCGCAGGTTTGGCGCCATGTGGTAATAGCCGTCTTCATGGATCAGCACATCAACATTCAACGCCTTATGCAAGCGCCGCTTTGTTACATGAAAGACATTGACCGCTTGATCGCTATCCAGATCAGGCCAGAAGGCGGCGCATATTTCTGAACGGGTGATTGCGGGACGATCCAGCGCATAAAAGAAGAGCAACCGGGGCAGGTGCCCTTCCCATGTATCAATTGGCTCATCGTTGAGGAGGACGAAGCCCGGCCCCAACGCGAAGACTTCGATGATGTCTTCGGATTCGGTGAGCTGGCGGTAAAAGTTTTCCCTGATAAACTGCGCGTCTTTCAGCATGATCCCGCGTTGTTTTGCCATTAACGAAATCCATGACAGGCGCGGCACCGTGCGAGAGTTGATCAAAATGGTGCAGCCATCTGGCAAGCTGTTGGCAAGATGCTCAAGGAAGAACTGGATATCATCGGCTTCATCGCTGCGGTCAAACTCATCGAGGATGAGGATAAAAGGCTGCCCCTCACCCAACTGCGCCAGATCAGCGGCAAGTGCCTCCACCATGACCGAAGGCACAGGATCATTCCATTTAAGCAGCAGGTGGTTGCCAAAACCGGGCTTCTGCTTGCTGACCGAATGAATGAGGCCGGTTAGGAATGAAGGCAAATTGATGTCTTCTGCCCCCAGTGCATAGTAGAATACGGGATAATCACGGCCTTGAAGCAGCGCCGCCACCACCAATGATCGGTATTTGCTATCAGGATGCAGAAGCAAAAAACGACCGCGCTGTGGAAATTTTTCAATTTCAAAAAGGATTGGCTCTAGAAGGTCATTTATACCCGGCAACATGCGCTCCCGTAAAAAGAATAATCAATCAATTGTTCTTGTTGATTTTAGCGTATGATAAGGCGAGCGCAAGTTTGCTCATACAAAATCGTTTTATTGATAATGTCAATAATATTAATATGGCTAATTGAATGAATGACTCTCCCTCGCGAACACTTGGCTTGTCGCTTGCGATTATCGCTAGCGCGCTTCTATTCTCAATATTGCCGCTTATGCAGGTAGCGTGGGTGCTGCTGATACAGGCACGATTTCAATCTGTTATCGGCGTTTTGCCTCAAACGTCTTCATCACCGGAAACGGATGCGCTGGCAACTGGCGGGGATTTAGGCGGTATTTCTATGGGCGGAATAGTATTGCAAGCGGTGATTGCGCTGATATTTCTCGTGATTGCAGTGATGGCATGGAGAGGCCGCCCGCCGCAAATTCGCTGGATTATGCTGGTGGCGGTGTTAGGCTTGACGGCGATCGGCTTATGGCAGAGCATTTCAACGGCAACTGCGCCTGTGGATATACAGCAGGGTGTCGATTCTGGCGCGGCCATCACCCGACAGCTTGCCTGCGGCACCATCGCGATGCAGACTTTGATACCCCTGTATGTGATCTGGTATATGAATCGCGCTCCGGCACGGGCATTTTATCGAGGCCAAAGCGGGCGTTAGCTGTAAGTAACGTGAGGTGTGGATCAATCCCGTTCCAGACCCTCACTCCCGCCCTCTGCCGTGTCACAGATGAGGGCGGCGTAAAGGCCGGGTTTCGCGCTCAAAACGCTTACCATAACTGACGTTAAGTAGTAGGCGAATGGGCGATCCGCCGGGATCGCCCATTGAAGCTCAATCAGCTAGCTTGCGGGCGTATTTTCAGACGCGGCGGCTTTTTTGCGCGCCTGCTCTTCTTTTTCCATCGCAATTAGTTCCCGGCGCAGCGTTTTCCCGATGGTGGTTTTGGGCAGCGCATCAATAAAAGCATAACGGGTTGGCACTTCGTACCGCGCCAGAGAACGGGAGGCAAACTCTTCAAGCTCTTTGGCTGTCACCGTTTGCTCTGGCTTGAGCACGATCCACGCCTTCAGCGCTTCCTGACCTGTTTTTTCGGGGTGGGGAATAGCCGCAACGCCGACTTCTAGAACTGCTGGATGTTCGCTCAGCACTTTTTCCACATTGTTTGGATAGACATTGAAGCCCCCGACCAGCGCCATATCTTTCTTGCGGTCAACGATGTAGAAATAGCCATCATCATCCATCCGCGCAATATCGCCTGTGTAGAGCCACCGTTTTCCGTTACGTTCGCGAATTGTGTGGGCGGTTTCTTCAGGGCGATTGTGGTAATACTGCATCAGATTGGGGCCTGTCATGACCAGTTCGCCAACTTCGCCAACAGGCACATCTACTTCGTCATCATCAAGGCTAACGATGCGGCATTCAATATCGGGCATGGGCAGGCCGATAGAGCCTTCGCGATTTTCCCCGTTATACGGGTTGCAGTGCGAAGCGGTTGGCATTTCGCTCATGCCATAGCCTTCTAGTAATTTGCCACCGCTCAGGCGTTCAAATTCGCGTTTGGTTGCCGGCGCTAATGGCGCTGAGCCGCTGATACAGCCGCGAATGGATTTTAGGCTGACCTTTCCTGAGATTACGTCTGGATGATTGTTTACTGCGTTGTACAGCGCGGGTACGCCCATAAATAACGTGGGCTTGAAGGTGTTGATCACATCCAGCAAGTCGGGAATATCACGGGCATTTGGTACCATCACGATGGTTGCGCCTACAGAGGTTGCAAAGCCGACCACCGTGACCATGCCATAGGCGTGGAACATGGGGATTGCGCCCAGGAATATTTCTTTACTGGAATCGCCCCCACTGGAAAGGCAGGCGCGGCAGTGCAGCATATTAGCGACCAGCGCCTTATGGTTTGAAGCTGCGCCTTTGGAGGTGCCGGTAGTGCCGCCGGTATACTGGAAAATAGCGAGATCGGATGACCGTACCTCTACCGAAGGTTTCTTGCCTGCGTACTGCTTGAGCAGGTCAAGCATCCATACGTCACCGGGGTGCAGCGCTTCAAGGTAATGGCCGCCTTTTTTCTCTTTTGCCAGCCCGAACAGGATTTTGGCCGGGGCGGGCAGCCAATCTTTCACGTTGGTAACGATAATTTTTTCAACTTTGGTGCGGGCGCGAATCCCATCGAGCAGCTTGTAAAACAGCGACATGCAGATTACGAAGCGCGCATCACAATCGTTGATCTGGAACTGCATTTTATCAGCGGGGTAGGTGGGGTTGGTTGCCACGACTACGCCGCCAGCTTTCAATACTGCGAAATAGGCGATCAGGAAGCCCGCAATATTGGGCATTACCAGCGCTACGCGGTCACCTTTTTTTAAGCCCATATCTACAAGCGCTGCCGCCAGCGCGTCGGTATGCGCGTCTAGCTGGCGATAGGTAATTTTTTCGGGTATGCGGCCAAGCAGGGGAAGGCGCGCGCTGGTGATGCTGGCAATATTATCGGGATATTTTGCTGCCGAATCGCGCAGCATCTGATGTAGGGTGATATCGGGGTAAGGCTCCAGGCTGTGTGGCACAGTTTTATCATAGTGTTGCAGCCACGGCTTTTCTGCATAAGTGACCATCTATACGCTCCCAAAAAATCTAATGCACTACTTTAATTCGCTTGCAGCAGGCTGGCGGGGCAAACCGCTCATTTCACTGTGCTGCCCAATCGCGCCAGTTTCGGGGTAGAACAGCAATTTGCCCTTCACGATTCAGGCAGATATGCTTGCTCTGACCAGTGACGAATAATTCGCCACTTTCAGCATCAATAATTTCATAATCAAAGGTGACCGTTCGGCTTTTTAATTCGGTCACCCATGTGCGCACCGTAATACGCTGATCATACCTTACGGCTTTAATATAGCGCGCGTGAATTTCGGTCACCGCCAGTACAAACCCCTGCCGCTCAAAATCGGCATAGCTTGTGCCACGCTGGCGAGCATAGCTGCTGCGGCCTTCCTCAAAGTATACGATATAGCTGGCGTGATGAATGATACCCATCGCGTCAGTTTCGGCATAACGCACATGAAAGCTGGTTTCAGCGATAAATCGCGGGGGATGGGTCGCGTCAGGTTGGTTGGAGACGGGCATAGACATCGCCTGTAGACTGGTTATCGGGTAGGTTAGATAGGATACCGCTAATTTCCTGTGGGGATACCCATTGTTCGAGCGCCAGCACCATCGTTTCGCCTGCTGAATAGTTAAATTCATAAGCAGCGATATGGGTCAACCATTCAATACAGGAGAGGGCAGGCGATAGCACGTCAGCATGATATTCAAAGGAGAGCGCTGGCACCGGGCGTGATAGCCCTCTTAATACCTGATATTCAAATCCTTCAACGTCAATCTTGCAGAATTCAGGCAGGCCATAAGTATCGATCAAGGTGTCGAGAGTCGTGACCTGTACGGTTATTTTGCGATCCCAACGGTATAAACCCTGTGCTTCTTTCTCGTTTACCCAGCCTTGCGCCATTGAGGAAACGGCGCTTTCATCGGCGATTAACATCTCGCGCTCCCCGGCTTTCTCGTCCAGCCCTTTAGGAATGAGCAGCACTTGAGCCGGATTTTTGTACTTTAGCCGTAAATAACGCAGACAACTTTCCTGTGGCTCAACCGCGATCACTTTAGCGCCAAGCGCCAGGAAGATTTCAATGCGATTGCCCAGATTCGCGCCCACGTCAAAACAGAGATCGCCTGCCTGAACAAACTGCGCGTAGAAATTCCGCATTAGCCGTTGTTTTTCAAAATATTGGTTGCCCGCAGGCGTACCCTTTCTGAGCCAGCGAACGAAATTCTCGCCTGATTGCAGCAGCCCAACAGCGCCTAGAGCGTTTTTGATGCCGAGCAGGGTTTTTTCTTCCATGACTTTCCTAAAGATGAGCGGCTTTGCGGCTAGCGATGGTGCCGGCGCTCAAGTTCTGCTTCCACATCGCTTAATTGAATGTCCAATGCAGACATCAGCACCAGGGCATGATAGAACAGGTCAGAAAATTCGCCAATCTGCTCTTCGCGGGATTGTGCCAGCGCAGCAACGGCGGCTTCAACCCCTTCTTCACCTACTTTTTGCGCAATACGCGCTATTCCCGCTGCAAAAAGCTGGTTGGTATAGCTGCCAGGTTGGGGATTGGATTTGCGATCCTGAATGATCGCTTCCAATGTGTTCAAAAATTCAGCCAATTTCGATCACCTCATTCAACAGGCGGTAAAAACAGCTTGTCTCGCCCGTGTGGCAGGCTGGGCCGGCGGGTTCCACGAGTAAGAGAATGGCATCTGCATCACAGTCAATGCGAATTTCGCGTACTTTTTGCACGTTGCCGGATGTTTCGCCTTTGTGCCACAGTTCCTGACGGCTGCGGCTCCAGAAGATGGTTTCGCCAACAGCCAGCGTTCGCTTAAGCGCTTCGCGGTTCATATAAGCGACGGTGAGCACCTGAAGTGTATCCGCGTCTTGCACGACTGCCGCGATCAGGCCGGCATCGTCCCATTTCAAGCTATCCATGTTCATAATGCTTCCCAGCCGTGCAAGCGAATTGGCACGCCGTGATCAGCAAGATACGGTTTCAATTCGCCAATTCGCAGTTCATTGAAATGAAAAAGCGAGGCGGCAAGCGCGGCATCGGCGCCGCCTACCGTCAGAGCCTCTAGGAAATGCTCTTTCGCACCCGCGCCGCCGGACGCGATAACGGGAATTGATACAGCGTTGGCAACTGCTGCCGTTAGCTCTGTATTGTAGCCCGCTTTGGTTCCATCGCGATCCATACTGGTCAGCAAAATTTCACCTGCGCCGCGATCTTCAACTTCCTTCGCCCATTCAATCGCGTCTTTGCCCGTAGGCACACGCCCGCCGTTGATAAATACTTCCCAGCGGCCATCCTGCCATTTGGGATCAATCGCTACGACAATACACTGGCTGCCAAAGCCCCATGCGCCTTGAGTAATTAAATCAGGCGTGCGAATTGCCGCGCTGTTGATCGAAACTTTATCCGCGCCAGCCAACAGGGTTGCCCGAATATCTTCGATGGTGCGAATGCCGCCGCCCACGCAAAAGGGGATGAAGATGGTATCGGCTACATGGCGTACCATATCCAGCGTGGTGTTTCGGTTTTCGTGCGAGGCGGTGATGTCCAGAAACACCAGCTCATCGGCGCCTTCGCGGTCGTAGATCGCAGCCTGCTCGACAGGATCGCCCGCGTCGCGCAAGTTGACAAAATTTACCCCTTTTACCACCCGCCCATCGAACACATCGAGGCAGGGGATAATCCGTTTTGCCAGCATATTACACCATCCCTTGCGCGGCTTTTAGCGCGCTCTTGAGGCTAAGCCGCCCCTCATATAACGCCATGCCGATCACTGCGCCAGCCACTACGCCGCTGGAAGCAAGCGCCATGATTTCGGATTCAGAGGTGATGCCGCCAGAAGCGATGATCTGCAGGCCAGTCGCTTCTGCCAGCGCGATTGTATCTTGTACTGCCGAGCCTTCCAGCCGCCCATCTTTAGAAACATCGGTGAAGAGGGCGTGTTTGATGCCTAGCGCGGCCATCTCATGACCCAATTCGGCGGGAGTTTTGTCGGTCATATGCTGCCAGCCCCGGGTAGCGACTTTGCCGTTCTTTGCGTCCAGCCCAATCGCAACCTGTTCGGCATCGCCGATGCGCAGCGCTTCGATCACCAGATCGGGCTGTTCTATCGCCGCTGTGCCGATCACGATGCGTGAGGCGCCGCTTTCAAATGCCTGCTTTACAGCCTCAGCAGAGCGGATGCCGCCGCCAAACTGAACCGGAATGCCGAGCCGCGCAACTTCGCTCAGCACTGCCAGATTGATGGACTGCTCGCCAAATGCCCCATCAAGGTTGACCATGTGCAGCCATTCCGCGCCTTGATCGATCCAGCGCCGCGCGGTTTCTACTGGATCGCTGCTGAAGTGAGTGAGGGCGTCGAGATTGCCTTCGCGCAGACGAACAACCTGACCCTGCCGTAAGTCAATTGCTGGATAGATGATCATTGGGGTAATTCCAGAAAATTTTTGAGCAACTGTAAGCCGGTGCGCTGGCTTTTTTCAGGGTGAAACTGTACCCCGTAGATATTTCCATGCTGCACGCCGGATGTGAAGGGAATGCCATATTGGGTGGTGATCAGCACGTCTGCCGGGTTTTCAGGCACACAATAATAGCTGTGTACAAAGAAGGCATACTGCGCTTCGGAAATGCCGCGCATCAAGGCTGACTCGCGATTCAGTTGAAGCTGATTCCAACCAATATGCGGCACCTTCAAACCGGGCTGGTCAGTGAAACGGGTAACGCGCCCCGGCAGAATACCCAGCCCGTCATGATTTCCCATCTCGCTGCTGCTGGTAAACAGAAACTGCATACCGAGACAAATGCCGAGGTAGGGTGTGCCCGCGAATACCGCGTCACGAATTGTAGTGATCAGATTTTGCTCGCGCAGTTGGTTCATGCCTGCGCCAAACGCGCCAACGCCGGGCAGGATGATCTTGGTTGCCCCGCGCATTTCATAAGGTGTGCGCACGACGCGCAAGTTTTCAGCGCCAAGATAATTCAGGGCGTGAACAACGCTTCTCAGGTTTCCCGCGCCATAGTCTATGACCGCTAACACATTGCTGCTCCTTATGAACAAAAAAATCCCCGCGTTGTGCGGGGACTGCAATTACAAATTCAAGTTGAACGTGCAAACTACGCGCAGGCCAGCACCAGATTGGGTTGATGTGTGAAATGGTGATGGTGGTAAAGCGCGCGCATGATTATCTCTGGGTAGGTAGGCACGAGAGAAGTATAATTTGCGGCAAAATACTTGTCAAACGGGATTTTGGGGATTACATGCGGCCTTCGATTATCGCGCTTTTAACCGATTTTGGCATTCATGATCACTATGTTGGCGTGATGAAAGGCGTGATTCTTGGCATTTACCCGCAGGCGCAAATAGTGGATATTACCCATACGATCCCCCCACAGAACATTCGCAAAGCGGCCTATACCCTGTTTAACGCTTATGCATATTTCCCTGAAGGCACAATATTTGTCGCGGTAGTGGATCCAGGGGTGGGATCATCACGGCGGGCAATTGCTGTGCGGCATCAGGGCAGGGTATTTATTGCGCCGGATAACGGTTTGCTGACGTATGTCCTGAGCGTTCCCGCGAGCGAACGCCCTGCGGCGGTTGAACTTGCGAACAGCAATTACCGGCTGTCAAATCTGAGCGCGACTTTTCATGGACGCGATATATTTTCACCAGCGGCAGCGTATATCGCCAGCGGCGCTGCGCTTGCTGAAATGGGCGGTGAGGCAGAAAATCTGACCCAACTACAACTGCCTGAATGTGTAATTTCTGGCGATTTGATCACCGGAAATGTGTGGGATATTGATACATTTGGCAATATTGTGACGACTATTGGCAGGATGCGCTGGATGGATGATCGTCTATTAACGCTGCAATCAGCGTTTGGGGCAGCTTCAGAATCACGGACTCTTGATTCGCAGAGCCTGGCTGTTGCTATTGGCGGGCAATTGATTTCTCCGCTGGTCAAAACATATGCGGCTATGCGGGACGGAGCGTTGGGAACGCTGATTGGCAGTGAAGGGTTTCTGGAGATTGCCGTGCGCGATGGCAGCGCTGCCCGACGGTTAGATGTGAAAGTGGGCGATCCGGTGCAAATTCAGTTAAAGGCGTGATGATGCAGCAGTTTGTGATTGAGGGCGGCCATCCCTTAAATGGCGAGATAACGGTAGGGGGGAATAAGAACGCGGCTTTGAAAATGCTGCCCGCCTGCCTGCTGACTGAAGAACCTGTGATCCTGCACAACATGCCTGATATCGGGGATGTGCGCGTGCTGGCAGAAATTATGCGCGGTTTGGGCGTGGTGATTGATTGGATTGCGCCGCGCACGATGCGCGTTCATGCGCGTAACGTGACCTCAACACAAATTGATGCGCGCCTTGCTCAAAAACTTCGCGCTAGCATTGTGTTAGCTGGCCCGATGCTGGCACGCTGCGGCGAAGTGTATCTGCCGGTGCCGGGCGGGGATGCTATCGGTGAACGCCGTTTAGATCAGCATATCTCGGCGCTGCGACGTTTGGGCGCTGAGATTCGTTACGATGGCGGCGCGTTTACAATGAAGGCTGCCGAACTTCGCGGGGCTGATATTCTGCTCTTTGAAGCCAGCGTGACGGCGACTGAAAATGCGATCATGGCGGCGGTGCTGGCAAAAGGCACTACTACCCTCAAAAATGCCGCCAGTGAGCCGCATGTGCAAGATTTGTGCCTGATGTTGAATCAGCTTGGCGCGCAGATTGAGGGCATAGGCTCAAACCGGCTGATTATCACCGGCGTCGAAAAGCTGCATGGCGGGGAAGGCCGGGTTGGCGCAGACTTCATGGAAGTGGGCAGCTATATTGGCGCGGCTGCGATGACTGGCGGCAGCATTCTGCTCCGTAAAGCCGACCCGCAACATCTGGAAATGATTGGGCTGGCGTATGAGCGGCTTGGCGTGCGCTTTGAAATACAGGGCGAAGATGTTTATGTCCCCGCGCATCAATCCCTGAGTATTGTGCCAGATTTAGGCAATCGCATCCCCATCCTTAAAGCACAGCCATGGCCTGCTTTTCCGCCTGATTTGATGAGCATCGCTCTGGTAATGGCGACGCAGTGCGCCGGAAGCATCCTGTTTCATGACTGGATGTACGAAAGCCGCTTCTTCTTCACCGATAAACTCTCGCGCATGGGGGCGCGTATTACGCTGTGCGATCCGCATCGCGTGCTGGTACAGGGGCCAACGGCGCTGAAAGGGGTTCCCTATATTTCCAGCCCGGATATTCGCGCAGGTATGGCGCTGCTACTGGCGGCGCTGGCGGCGCGTGGCGAAACCCGCATCTCCAACATCCAGCAGATTGATAAGGGCTACGAGAACGTCGAACAAAAATTGAACGCTTTAGGCGCGAATATTGTGCGGGTGAACGTTGGTGAAATGCCCACAGAGCCTATTGAGCCTACCCGCCCAGGCTGGGCTTCAGCATAGTATTCAGCAGCCTGGAAACAAAAAGGACGCCCAACCTTGAGCGTCCTTTTTTGCCGATCAGGGGTAGAAAGCGGCGTTAAAACTCACCCGCTGCCATTTCGCGCGGAAGATGATGTTCCATTGGTGTTGGTTTGACCGGCGGCGACAGCGCTGGTTTCTCCGGTTGAACGCACCGCTGAATTTACCTGGCTGTTAGGCACGGGCGGCGGGGGCGCGTTGGCCGCTGTTGTGTCGTGCTGCAGCAGCAGCGACTGGTAGCGTTCGCGGTATAGCTGCGCGCGCTCGCGTTCAAGATTCCAAAGCCGATTCAGGCTGTCTTGCAAGGGCGGGAATTGATTTTCCATATCCCCCATGCGCTGCATGAATTTCTCGAAATCGCGGTCATGCTGTTTCCACACTTCATCAGTGGAGAGCGTGAAGGTTTTCCAGCGTTTCTGATCTTCAGAGCGCCAATCGTTCCACTCCTGGCGGAAACGATCCTCACTTAGGCGCTGCATTTCGGCGACTTCGTTGATGCGGCGTTCCAAACGGTCGCCAATACGCTCGAAATCGTCAATGATGCGCTTCATTTCGCGGTAGGCTTCTGCCCACGTCTCAAAGCGCTCCATATTGCGCTTCATGGCTTCATCATTTTCGGCAAAGCGCTTCATCAGGTCGGTGACCTGCGTATCGCGCTGCTGCAGCAAGAGCGTTTGCTGATCAATAAACTGCTGAATCTGCTCACGGCGCTCACGGTCACCATTGGTGACATCCTGCACCTTACGCTCGTTACGCAGCGATAAGTCTTCAAGCAGTGAGATTTTGGGCTTGATCGCGTCGAACTGCTTGCGAACTTCCGGCAATTCGGATTCGATTTCGCTCAAGCGGCGCGAGTCGGTACGGCGCTGCTCTTCAAGAAATGCCAGCCGGCGATCCGGCTCTTCAAGGCGCTTGAACAGGTCTTCGATACGCTGCTGCATCGTAGAAACGGTGCTGGCAAGGCGATCTTTCTCGACAGAAATTGCCGGAAGTTCGGTTGTTTGCCGTTCCAGTTTTGAGATTTTTTCGCTGAGTTCACGCACGGGTCGGGCGACGGTTTCCCGCCCCAGATCGGCGCGTCGCTCGGCTTCACGCTCGGCTGCGAGGCGTTTGGCTTCTACGGCTTCGAGCATTTGATGCATTTCTTTGCGCATCTGCTCTAATATTTCGGTATCCTTGCCAGAGGGCATGACCTGTGTACGCAGCGTGGTCTGGTCAGATTCGATACCGTTTAAGCGCCGTGATAAAGTTTCTATGACTTCTTGCTGCTGTGCCAACCGTTCCTGTAACGTCGCGATCACCGTTTTGTCGCGACGGCGTTCTTCATCCAGCCATTCGATCATCCGGGCGGCTTGTTGTACGTCCATCTTGTATTGCTCCACCGCTAGAAAGCTTTCTGAATAGAATTATAACATGGGAAGCACGTTATTCAGTCAAAGGAGCGGCCTAAGTTATGTTTTTTGATCGTGAAGCGCTAGAAACACGGGAAGCCCAATGGCTTGCTCCTTATGCTACGCTCAGCAAAAACAGCGTGGGGCGGCAATATCTTGAGGAAGAGCCGCGCTACCGCACCTCATTTCAGCGCGATCGTGACCGTGTACTCCATTCGGCGGCATTTCGCAGGCTGGAATACAAAACGCAGGTATTCGTTAACGATGAGGGGGATTACAACCGCACCCGCCTGACGCACACGCTGGAAGTTGCCCAGATAGGCCGGACGATTGCCCGTACACTGGGGGTAAATGAAGACCTGGTTGAGGCGATTTGCCTTGCTCATGATCTGGGACACCCGCCTTTTGGGCACGCTGGAGAGCGCGCCTTAGACAGGTTGATGAAAGATGAGGGGGGATTTAACCACAACTTTCAGTCTTATCGGGTGGTTACCGAACTAGAGCAGCGTTACCCGAACTGGAACGGGCTAAACCTGACGCAAGAAACGCTGGATGGCATTGCCAAGCATGAAACAACCATTGATGTAAGCGCGGCAATTGGGCTGACTTCTGAGCTTGGCCCCAGCCTTGAGGCGCAAATTGCTGATTTTTCTGACTCGCTGGCTTATAACGCGCATGATCTGGATGATGGTCTGAATGCCGGGCTAATCACATCTGTTGATCTGAAGCAGTTGGCTATCTGGCGGTTTATTTGCGAACGGCGAGGCTGGGATTCGGACGCTATTGACGACATAAAACGGCATATACTGGTGCGTGAAATTGTCGGTATATGCGTTGATGATGCTGTTTCAGTTACCGCCGACGAGCTGCAAAAGCTCAACCCGCAAGACAGCCATGCCATTCAAAGCTACCCGGCAAGAATCGTTCGCTATAGCCATACGGTTACCGAATACAGCCGTGAATTAAAAGCATTTTTATATGAGAAGATGTATCGTCATTACCGCGTTATTCGTATGCAAACGCGGGCTGAACGTTTTATCACTGAATTATTTGAGGCCTTTAACAGCGATCCCCGTCAACTGCCGCCAGCTTATCAGGATGAGGCAAGGCAAAAAGGGCAAATGCGTACTATTGCAGACTATATTGCCAGTATGACAGATCGGAGCGCGCTGTTAGAATACCGCCGTCTGTTTGACCCCGAAATGCGGCCTTGAACGAAAGAGAACGCGGGAAACAGCATGAGTAATGATACCTTACTGAACAATCGCTACCGCTTAATCCAGCAAATTGGCTCTGGCGGGATGGCGGTCATCTATAAAGCGCAAGACCTTTCGCTGGGGCGCACAGTAGCGATTAAGATTTTACGTCCCAGTTTGACCAGCGATGCATCTTTTGCGGCTCGTTTCAAAAACGAAGCGCGCAGCGTCGCGAATTTGTCACACCCCAATATTGTCACGGTCTACGATTTTGGCACCAGCGATAATACGCAGTTTCTGGTGATGGAATTTGTAGATGGGCAAGACCTGAAAAAGGTGATCAAAACAGAATCGCCGCTGGCGCTGGATCGCGTCCTCAATTTTGCAATTCAAATTTGCGCGGGGATCGGCTTTGCCCATCGCGCAGGCATCGTTCACGCAGATATTAAGCCTCAGAATATTCTGGTGACGCGCGAAGACGTGCTGAAGGTGACGGACTTTGGAATCGCGCAGGCGCTTGCCAGCGGTACCCCCGGCGAACGGCAGGCGGTGGTGTGGGGCAGTCCGCATTATTTCTCGCCGGAACAAGCGCGGGGCGAGCGCCCGACAACCGCTTCGGATGTGTATTCTATCGGCATCGTAATGTTTGAGATGCTGGCGGGCAGACCGCCGTACTCAGGTAAAGATCAACGCGAACTGGCGCTGGCGCACTTGCAATCTCCAGTGCCGATGGTCACCGAGATCAACCCGAATGTGCCGCCCAATCTGGCGCAGATTATCTATAGAACTATGGGCAAAGACCCCTCACAGCGCTACCGCATGGCGGATCAACTGGGGAACGTGCTCAAGTCATATCAGGAACGCGAACGGGGTGGGTATGTTTCAACGCCGCCGCCCATGCCTCCAGTCTCTGCTGCGGCGCAGATGCCGCCACCTCAACCTGTATATCCGCAGCAGCCTGTTGATCCCGTGCCGACGCAGCGCGTTGATTTAGCGCCAAACCCGCCGCGCTTTGGCGGATATGCGCCACCGGTTGCTAACCCATATCCTGTGCAGAATTCAGCGCCGGTCTCTCAACCATACAATCCGCAGGCGTATAACTCGCAAGCATACAGCGCACCCTATACACCGCGTGATGAACAACCGCGCTCATCATTGGATATTCCAACGATTGTGCTAGCGCTGCTGGCATTCATGTCTGTAGCTTGTTTGATCCCCCTGTATATTGCCGTATTTCAAGCGCGGTTTTGAGGGGTACATCACGCACCCGCAGCGGCGGATGGGATCATAGCGGGGCTTGCTACGCTGCTATTGAGCGTGCGCTGGAAAACAACCCACATCTATAAGCATCTCGCCAATCTGCCGCGACGTAAGTACCGGCAAAATCGTATATATTACAGGGTGGCCGGAAATCTGTAGGCCAACGATGCTATACTCGGTATCCAATGCTGCATTACAAAGCTATAAGGAGTTATTTCGCCTTTTATGAATAAGATTTTTAAGCGCACACTTTACAGCCTCGTGGCGTTGCTCACCTTGCTGCTCATCAGCGTATATCCAGCATTCGCACAATCGCGCTCGGTATTCTGGAATGCGTGGGATGTGACTATTGATGGTGTAGATGCGGCTTCCAACCAGTTTCGTGTGACCGAAACCCACGATGTGAGCTTTACCGGATCGTTTAGCTACGGCTCGGCGTATATTGAGCTGGATCGGGTTGAAGATATTCGCAACGTCACCCTCTCGCAGGATGGCCGCGCCATGAGCCAATCCTGCGGCCGGCGGGCTGGCACATTTTGCACGGGTATTAACGAAGATGGCGCATTCGAGATCATCTACTACTTTTTCGAGCCGATTACCAACGGTCGCGCCAAATTTGAAATCAGCTATGACGTTGTTGGCGCGATTCGCGTCTATGAAGGCGGCGATCAACTGTGGTGGGATGCCGTCCCCTCTGAGCATTATGGCTTTTCCATTGGCGAAAGCACGATACGGGTACAGCTTCCCACAGGCTACGCGCCGCGTGAAGAGATTGATCCGGTAGTGACTTACGGCGTTCCCGCAGATGTACAAGTGAATGGAACCAATGTTGTTGCTAGCGCGCGGGAAACGATTACAGGGAATGAAATGTTCAGCATCCGCGTGCAGATGCCGCATAACCCGGATGCGCGAAAGCCATCATGGCAGGACAGCTTTGACCAGCAGCGGGCGTTTGATGAGAACGTAAAGCCCTTTTTGAATATCGGCGTTGTTGCCTTGTCGGCGCTGATTGGGCTGGGCGGGCTGCTCTTTATCATCACCCGCTATTTGACCGCAGGGCGCGATCCGGTGCTTGTGGCGACGCCGGAATACCTGTCTGAGCCGCCCGGCAATCTACCTCCGGCACTCGTTGGCGGGCTGGTTGACGAAATCGTTGACCTGCGCGATATCATGTCTACCTTGCTTGATCTGGCGACTCGCGGCTACATTGTCATAGAAGAAAATCATGTGCCGGGTCCATTTGGCATTGGCACGACCAGCCAGTTCACGTATAAGCGTACTGATAAGCCAGCATCGGATTTGCGGCCTTACGAACACATGATGCTGGACAAGATATTTGTCGGGAATGCGATGTCTCGCAACCTTGAGTCTATGCGCAACGTGTTTTACACCGTTATCCCCACGCTGAAATCGCAGGTTTATGACGAATTGGTGAGCGAAGGCTTTTTCAGCCGCAGCCCGAATACGACAAGGCAAATGTGGTCGGGCTGTGGGGGGCTGCTGCTCGTCGCCAGCATTGCGCTAGGGGTGCTTCTGCTGTTTTTGGTAGATGTTCCCGTTGAAGGTATTTTGTGCTTGCCAATTGCGCTGGGCGTCGTCGGCGTTGCCGCGCTGTTAGCTGCCAAAGGGATGCCGGTCAAAACGCTGAAGGGCGCAGAAGAAAGCGCTAAATGGCGGGCGTTTGAGCAATATTTGCGTAATTTGCAGCGATACGACGGTGT
>LMZS01000188.1 GCA_001567085.1 Chloroflexi bacterium OLB15 | reverse complement strand
GGGCGGTTGGCGGCGCCTATGTGCGTATTCCGCGTATCATTCAGGATTTGAACGGCAACGAAATTCGCCGCGAGTATATTGCCAGCCAGTATCAGCCGTGGGGCGCGGTGATTCAGGTGCCGCCAGGCGATCCAAGAGTGGGCTAAAGCCGTTGGCGGTAAACTTCTACTAATTGTTCTGCTGTCGCGTTCCACGTCATGCGAAATGCGCGTTCGCGCCCTGCCGCGCCCATGCTGGCACGCAGTTCAGGATTGCCCAAAAGTTTAAGCAAAGCGTCCGCCAGCTCAGCTTCGGCATTCTGTTGTGAAACCAGAAAGCCGGTGACTCCATCCTCAATTGCATCTTCCGCGCCACAATCGCGCGATCCGATGACTGGCAGCCCTGCGGCGCTGGCTTCCAGCAGTGACAGCCCAAATCCCTCAAATTTCCAGCCGATATTTTGCGAAGGCAGCGCGAATATATCAGCGCGGGCATACCACGATTTCAGTTCGTCATCTGAGACACGGCCTGTTAACTGCACGGCATCTTTTAGGTTGAGTGTTGCAATTTCAGCCTGCAATTCGCTTACATAATCAGGCTCCATCGTCAAACTGCCGACGATGACGCAGCGTACATTGGCGATGCGCTCGCGGATTCTCGCCACCGCGCGTACCAGCTCAAGGATGCCTTTGCGCCGCTTCACCGCGCCCACGCTGAGAATTGTATGCCCATCTTTAGGCAGCGGGGGCAGCGCGGCAAACCGTTCAGGATCAATGCCGTTGGGGATAACAGTCGTTTGTATGCCGGGCAAAGCGATCTGTGCCTGTTTCGCTGTGTAATGACTGACACAAACGAGCAGGCTGTTCTTCAGCGCTCTTGCATAAATCTGGTTAACGGGCGGCTTACGCATTTGCGAAGCGCGCACGTATGAACCATGCCCGGTGATGATCAGCGGTCTGCCGCCTGCTGCCAATGCGGCAATCGGGGCATAAGGCTCAACGGCTGAATGAATCAGGTTGCAAGCGCTTAGTGCGCGGCGTATAGAGGGTAATGCGCGAAATTGGCGAGCCAGAAAATGGCGCTGCATAGGCTCAATATTGGGCAGCAGCGGAATGATTTCAAGATTAGGGAAGGAAGGCGCAGGGCTGTTCATCGGGGTGATGACGGTTAGCTGAACGCCACGCCGTGAGAGCGCTCTGATCATGCTGAGCGAATAATGCGCCCAACCGTGTTTGTGGGTCAGGTCTGCTGCTAGAAAGCCGATATGCAGGGATGGATTGATGACAGCCAAAAGCC
>LMZS01000187.1 GCA_001567085.1 Chloroflexi bacterium OLB15 | reverse complement strand
AGTAAGGGACGGTTTTCAACGTAACGGTGTAAGTTTTCGATGAATACATTGGCTGCGCGGGTATCGTAATTCGCCGTGACACCGGCATTGTGCGGCGTCAGAATGACGTTATCCAGATTCCAGAGGGGGCTGCTTTTAGGCAGCGGCTCTTCAGAGAATACGTCCAGCCCCGCCCCGCGAATGCGCTCTGCCGCGAGTGCCGAAATCAGCGCCGCTTCATCCACGACATCCCCTCTGGAAACGTTGATCAATACGGCAGACTTTTTCATCGCTGCAAGCACCGTTTCGTTGATGAGATGGTAGGTTTGCGGGGTCAGTGGGGTGAGTATGACCAGATAATCACATTCCTTTGCCATAGAAGCGACAGCCTGCATTGGGTAGATGCGGCGGGGAATTTCTCCGCTGGGATCGCCCGTACCTTCCTGACGATAAGCCAGCTTTTCTTCCGGGTGCATGACATCGTGTTTGGCTGCCAGAACGGTCATGCCCAGCGCATCACAAAGGCGCGCCAGCTCGCGGCCAATGCTGCCGTAGCCCACAATACCTACGGTTTGATCGCGCAGCGGGTAGGGGGCTATCGTGGGTGCCGGGCTTAGGGACGGATCGCCGCGTTTAGCCGGCCATTCGGCTGCCGCCTGATCCTTGAGCACCTGCAACAGTTGGAAATTGAACGCGGTCATCATCATCAGGCAGTATTCGGAAATGATGACGGAATGGATGCCGCTGGTGGTCGTCACTTCTACATCATGCGCTTTGAAGATCGGCTCTTTGACGGCGTGATCAGCGCCAGCAGAATGCAGTTGAATCCAGCGCAAGCGGGGCGCTTGTTCAGGCAGCGGGAAGGTTTTGATCGTATACAGGATTTCTGCTTCTGCCCATACCTTATCGGGAACAACGCCGGTAAATCGCTCCACTTTGAGGCGGGGCGATACGGCGTGAAAATCGGCCAGTTCGGAATCACTGAAATCATAGGTCACGACCACATTTATTGCGCGTGACGGATCGCTGAGGGGAACACTCATTGGTTTTGCTCCTGTTATCGTAGCGCCAGCCTGATCAGGGTGTTAGAGTCTCCGTGTAGTAACAAGGAGTTAAGACAATGGGATTGATGGATGGCAAAGTGGCGCTGGTGTTTGGCGTTGCTAATAAGAATTCTATCGCGTGGGGCATCACCAAGAAACTACACGATGAAGGCGCAACTGTACTGCTGTCTTATGCCGGGGAAATGCTGGAAAAGCGTGTATTCCCGCTGGCAGAAGAAATTGGCTGCACGTTTGTAGAGCAGGCCGACGTCACTGACGATGCCCAGCTTGACCGCGTTTTTGAACTGGTCAAGGAAAAATACGGGCGTATTGATACGTTGGTACACTGCGTAGCCTTCGCTAACCGTGAAGATTTGGGCGGACGTTTTGTAGATGTTTCCCGCGACGGATTTAAGATGGCGTTAGATATCAGCGCTTACAGCCTGATCGCGATGGCGAAACGCGCTGAGCCGCTGATGACTGAAGGCGGCAGCATCATGAGCCTCACTTATTACGCCTCTGAAAAAGTGATGCCCAAGTATCATGTGATGGCGATTGCCAAAGCCGCTTTGGAAACGATTACTAAGTATTTGGCAAACGATCTTGGCCCCAAAGGTATTCGTGTGAACGCGATCAGCGCGGGGCCGATCAAGACGCTGGCGGCGGCGGGTGTTCCCGGCTTTCGCCTGATGCTGAAGTATTCAGAGAAGGCTTCTCCTTTACGTAAGCTGGTGACACAGGAAGAAGTAGGCGATCTGGCGCTATTTCTGGCAAGCAATATGAGCGCTTCGATCACCGGCGAAGTGATTCATATTGACGCGGGCTATAACATTCTGGGCATGACGCTAACAGACGAAGACCGCGCCGCGATAAACGATTAGCTTCTGAATTACCGGGTGTGGGCGCGTCATGACGTACCCACACCACTACCACGACTAAAACGCGGTAAACGACCCCATTTCCTGTACCTGCACAGCTACGCCATCCAGCCGCTTTGGCAGTTCACTGATCGCCTGCTCTACTTCACCGGTCAGCGGCCGGGTGCTGGGATCAACCATGACAATAACGCCGATCTCATCGGTATTATCTTCATCAAGGTGAATGCTGCCCACGCCTACGCCGATCACGCTGGGTATAGCCAGAAGATGGACTCGTATTTCTTTTGTACGGCGATAGCCCGCTCTACAGCGGCATCTACGGGTGGCGATGGTTCAAGGTAATCGCTCATATATCTATTCCCAGAGTCGTAAGTACCACATCTATGGGCGTGAAGATGGTTGCCAGTGATGAACCGGCAAACAGCAAGCCAACGGCGCGATTGTCTGACGCATCTACGATCAGCGAACCACTATCGCCACCCTGACTCATGGGATCGGCAATAACCTGACCCACAAACTGCGCCTGCTTGTTGCCATGCGCGGTTGCATAGCCGACGTTCACAGTGGCATTGAGCAGTTTGATTGAGCCTTCGGTGTAGCCTGTGGTACGCCCGTATTTGCGCACGCGCATGCCAAGTGTTGGCGTGGCGGTGGCGTTGACGATGCCGATTTGCTGAATATCGTCGCTGAACAGCGCGGGATCAACGGGGCGACCAAGCGCGCAATCACAGGTGTTTTGCGGCGCAGCTTGCGCGTCGAAAGCGCGGGCGCCAAAGACGGGGGATGGGCCAGACACGCCTTGTGATACAGCCTGAGCGACAGAAACCGCCTGTACCCGCTTGCTGCTGCCGAATAGCCCGGCGATGCCGTTGAGCAGCGAAATCAGTACACTGAGGATGTCGCAGGACGCGGCGGGCGCAGTCGGGCTGGTGGGCGGGCTGCTAGGCGGGATAGGCGTTGGGTCTGGCGTAGGTTCGGTTGGCGGATCAATGGGGAAGCCGACCACTTCAGGTGTATTGAACTGCGTGTCGCCAATGAAACCCAGCTTGACGTAACGCTCTAATTTTGCGAC
>LMZS01000186.1 GCA_001567085.1 Chloroflexi bacterium OLB15 | reverse complement strand
CACAGGTAAAGCATATTGGCTTCTACTAAGTTGCTAATTCATAAATTGAAAAAAGCCCGTTAATTTCGATAATGGTATTTTTGCTCTTTGTTTCATGGGTTCAAGCTCAATCAGCCCCCACCCCTGTGCCAACTGCCGGCGTGCTGGTGGTGGTATCCCCGCCGCCCACCATGACTCCGCTGCCGACAGCCACCGAAACGCCGCCAGTGACCGCTACCTGCGCCGATCAGATCGTGAGTTTGTATGTCGCGGCGACGGAAGCCTGCATCAATAAACCATCTGGCTACGTGTGTAACGCCGGATCACCGCTTGCCGCTGAGCCACAGGGCGGGGTTAGCAGCGCATTGGCCGCATTGGGCGCGCTGGTGGATGCTCGCGAGGTGGATGCCATTTCAAGCGCCGCGTTCGTCCCTGAAAACGGGCAGGCGGGTATTGCCTACATTCGCCCTGCCGATCCGCTGCTGTATTCGGCCTTCCTGCTGGGTGATGTGCATATGCGCGATATTTCGCCGGCAGATTTTCCAGCGTGGACATCGTTTGTGGTTGAAACCAGCGATGAGCATCCGGCTTGCCCTTCTGCACCCGCGCCGATGGTCATTCTGCAAACGCAGTTGGGCTACGGCGTGCGTATTGTTGTGAATACTATTTCGCTGTTTCTGAATGGGACGGCGCTGGTCAAAACGGATGATAGCGCCACCACCTTTGTGCTGCTCAGCGGCGTGGCTTCGGCGCTGGCAAACGGCACAGAAGTTGCCTTCAATGTGGGCGAGCAGGTCAGCGTAGCCCATGCCTCCGGCGATGTGAGCGTGCCAGTAAGCGCGCCGAGCAATCCCGTGCCATACGATCCTTCACTGGTCGTTGATCTGCCGATTGCCCTGTTTGACCGCCCGATTTTGCTGCCGCAGCCCGGCTATGTGATCACGCAGGGGCCGGTGAATATGCGCTCAGAGCCGAACACCAATGCCGGCGTGATTGTGCAGGTGCCAGCGGGTGAAGTTTTGAGCGTTCTCGGCCAAAACCCGGCGGGCGATTGGCTGCATGTGCGCCGTGATAATGGCGAAAGCGGGTGGATGTTTGGCGATCTGCTGGCGCGCAGTTTAGGCGAGGTGAGCGCGGTTTATACGCTTACACCGCTGCCGCCGCAGCGCTTTGGCGAGCTAGGCAGGCATGCGCGTATTATCGGCGTGGGGGGCGTGCCTTTACGCGCTGGCCCGGATCAAATTTTCCCCTCTATGACTTCTCTGAGCGAAGGGCAGGATGTGGTTTTGCTGGCGCGCAGCCCTTACAGCCCGTGGGTCAAAGTAGATGTTGGCGGGGCGGTGGGATGGGTGCCGCTGCTGGGGCTGCAAACACAGGCTTATATTGACGCGCTGCCGGTAGATTATCAGGCGCCTAATATCCCTACGCCCACCATAGAACCGGGATCGTTCGGGAATGCGTTCCCTGATCCTGATAACCCGTGATGAAACATTCTGCTGCGTACAGCGCGGTAGGGAAGCGAGGGGTGAGGTTTTAGTTCACCCACCCCCGCAAATAGGTATCTATCACCGCTTCAAAAGCCTGATCCAGATCGCCGCCGCGCCGGAACTGCCCGCTAATTTCCAGCGCCGTGAACCCGTGAATGATCGCCAATGCCCCGCGCAAAGCCGGAAGCGATTGTGCTTCGCCGCTGATTTGCCCGATCAGGCGCTGCAAGGGGAGCGCCAGCCCTTCAGCATAGCTGGCGTCGGGCTGAAGCGCTGGATCGGCACTGCTGAAGGCCAGCATATAGGTCGCGGGATGCGCGTGTGCATAGGCGCGATAGGTTTTTGCCAGCGCTATTAGCTGAGCATGCGGCTGTGCTTCCGCCTGCTGAACGGCCTGCATCAGCGCTTCTACCAACTCGCTTAGGGTTGAGGTATTGACCGCGCGAATCAACTCAGTTTTGCTGGAGAAATAGCGATACAGCGACGGCGCTTTGACGTTCAGCGCCGCCGCCAGTACCGCCAGAGAAAGCTGATCTGCCCCCTCAGCTTCGATCAATTGGCGGGCTGCTGCGATGATGCGCTTGCCAGTTACCTGCTGCGGATAGGGCATTTACACGCGTCCTAAATGAGTGTCCTTAGGGCTGGTTGGATATTTGAAACCGTAGCCGACGGCGCGATCCATGCCGATATGCGCCAACCAGATTAACCCGATCAAGAGCAGTGACTCGCTGTTTAAGAGCAGCGCTGCCGCGCAGAGCAATCCGGCTACAAGGATTGTGTGAGCCAGATTGTAAACTACGCTGCCCAATTTGGGGTTAGCAAGATAGGCAAGCAGCGCAAGGTCAGGCGCAAGTAAAAGGACGATAAACAGCCATGCTGAACCGTGTAGGTAGATATAGGCCGCTACTGCGGCGGCGAACAGGGCTAACCCTTCAAGGCGAAGGAACAGACGCGGCATCGAAACTGCTGTTTGACGGGCAACAGCGCTGGCGCTCATGTCATCTCTCCAAGACTAATATCATTAACCTTCAAAACTAATGATATTAGCTTTTGATATTTTGTCAAGCGATTGGCGATTATTTCCGTTTATTGGCCGCTAATTCTGAAAAATCGAATTGAAGCTTGATTTGCAGCGGTATACAGAATCAGGCTAAACTAGCGGAGAGGCTTAAGAGAATGCTGTGGCGCTTGTTGGTCTCGCAAATATATTTATTCGAGCGTCAGGGTCAAAACACTTTATTGAAGACTTAGGGTTCAATGGAAGATTCAACCGTCAAACTACATGTTGATAACATCTCACTCAGCTTTGGCGGCATTAAAGCCCTACAAAGCGTTGGCTTTTCGGTGCAGCACGGGCAGATCGTTGCGGTCATTGGCCCCAATGGCGCGGGCAAAACCAGCCTGATCAACAGCATCACTGGCTTTTACCGCCCGCAAATTGGCGCGATCCGTTTGGATGGGGTGGATATTACCCACTTGCCCCCCTATAAACGCGCGCAGCTTGGCATCGCCCGTACTTTTCAGAACATCGCCCTGTATACGAACATGACCGCGCTCGATAACCTGATGGCAGCGCGGCATATTCATATGAAAGCCAACGCGCTGACCGCCGCGCTCTTTTACGGCCCCGCGCGCCGCGAAGAGATTGCCAACCGCGAGCGCGTTGAAGAAATCATTGACTTTCTCGAAATGGAAAACATTCGCAAGACCATCGTCGGCAATCTTAGCTATGGCCTGCGCAAGCGGGTTGAACTAGGGCGCGCGCTGGCGTTGGAACCGTCGCTGCTGCTGCTGGATGAGCCGATGGCGGGGATGAATGTTGAAGAGAAAGAGGACATGGCGCGGTTCATTCTTGATATTCACGAGCGCCAGAAGATGACCATTGTGCTGATTGAGCATGATATGGGGCTGGTCATGGATATTTCGCAGCGGGTGGTCGCTATTGATTTCGGGATCAAGATCGCTGAAGGCACGCCCGACGAGATCAAGCAGGATGAGCATGTGATCAAAGCCTATCTGGGGCAGGAAGTTCAGCCGGAAAATGCCGCCGATTTGCAAGCTGTGAGTGAGTGAGCAGGGAGGCCAATGAAAATGGCAGCCATTGAGTACGAGAAAAAAGCCGAAGATCAGTCGAAAATTTATGTTTCGCCTGAACAGCAAATCAAGATCGGGACGCTTGAGCCTGATGGCGATACTCTGCCGAAGCAGTTTGTGAAGCGGGTGAAGGAACTCGGCTCAAAGGTAGCCATGCGCAAGAAGCGCTTCGGCATCTGGCAGGAATATACATGGCGCGAAAGTTATGAGCATGTCAAGTATTTCGCGCTGGGGATGGCTTCGCTGGGGCTGGAGCGCGGCGAAAAGGTTACGCTGGTCGGTGAAAATGACCCGGAATTTTACTGGGCGGAACTGGCGATCTGGAGCGCTGGCGGCGTCACCACGGCGATGTTCACCGATGCGAATATGCTTGAACTCGGCTATGTATTCGATAATTCCGATTCGGTTTACATGGTGGCTCACGATCAGGAACAGGTGGACAAGGCGCTGCAAATCAAGGCGGTATCGCCTCAACTGCGCAAGATCATCTACTGGGATGATCGCGGCCTGTGGAATTACGATGAGCCGTCGCTCATCAGCTATGAGCAGGTTGAAGCGCTAGGGCGCGCATATGAGCAGCAGCACCCGAATGCCTTTGAAAAGTTGATCAATGCTGGCAATGGTGAAGAAATCGCCCTGCTGAGTTATACCAGTGGCACCACCAGCCTGCCCAAAGGCGCGATGATCCGCCACCGCAACCTGCTGTATGGCAACAAACACGCTACCGAAATCGCGCCGGTATATGCGAACGATAACTATGTATCGTTCAGCCCGCTGGCATGGATCACTGAGCAAAGTTTAGGGGTAACCGGCCACGTGGTGCATGGCGTGACGGTGAATTTCCCTGAAAGCCAGGCGACGGTTCAAACCGATATTCGCGAGATTGCGCCCAGCGCTTTACTGTTCCCCAGCCGCATTTGGGAAAACCTGGCCAGCACCATGCAAATGCGCGTGAACGACAGCTCATGGCTGAACCGCAAGCTGTATCAACTGTTCTTGCCGGTGGCTTACCGCGTTGCCGATTACGAAGATGAGCGTAAAGCTATCCCCCTGCATCTGGCCGCCCTAAACCTGCTGGGTGAGGTGGCAGTGTTCCAGCCTCTGCGCGATAAAGTGGGCATGATCAGGATGCGCCACGCCTTCACTTCTGGCGCTACCCTGTCGCCGGATCAACTGCGCTTCTTCCGCGCGGTGGGGGTTGACCTCAAAAACTTATACGGCTCTACCGAATGCCAGTGCCACACAACCCACTATGACGGCAATATCAAGCTGGCGACGGTCGGCACACCCGCGCCGGGGGTTGAGGTGCAAATCCGCCCGGATGGCGAGCTGTGGATTCGCAGCCGCGCGGTTTTTGCCGGCTACTATGGCGATGACGAGAAAACGCGTTCCGCATTAGACGAAGACGGCTGGTTCCACACAGGCGATGCCGGTTACGCTGATGAAGACGGGCATATCATTTACCTTGACCGGGTGAGCGATATGCTTGCGCTGGCTAATGGCGAACCGTTTAGCCCGCAGTATATTGAAGGTCGTTTGAAATTTAGCCCGTATATTCAGGATGTGATGGCAGTTGGCGGGGAAGAAACCCATTACGTCACCGCTATCGTTAATATTGATTTCGAGAACGTCGCCCGCTGGGCAGAGAAGAAGCGCATCAGCTTCACCACGTTTGTCGATCTTTCGCAGAAGCAGGAAACCTATGACCTGATCAAGAAAGAGGTTGAGCGCGTCAATGCTTTGCTTCCGCCTGCTGCCCGTATTCGCAAGTTTGTGATCTTGCATAAGGCGTTTGATGCTGACGAAGCTGAACTTACCCGCACCCGCAAACTGCGGCGCAAAGCCCTGAGCGAGAAATATGCGCAGATGCTGGATGCTATGTATCATGATCAAAGTCAGGTGATCGTGAAAGCTGAGGTTAAATATCGCGATGGCCGCACCGGCATCGTTGAAACGGCGGTGCGGGTGTGTGAGATGTAAACCTTCGCCTGCTGCGCTGGCGGCGTTGAAGTGACTGCCGTTAACGCCCTCTCAAGCGGCGCGGGAGAGGATGCGAGCAATAGATCGGGGTGGGGGTCTAAAAAAAATTAATTTTTCCTGCGCTTCCTTTTTCGAGAGGGGCAGGGGTAAGGGATTTTCTTTTTGACTACGATAACAACCGTTTACCACAATAACCGCCGCGTGATCACCTATGCGCTGTATGCCATCGGCCTGATCGCGCTCATCCTGCTGATCGTGCCCCTGCTGGGCAACCAGCGCCCCTACCGGCTGGTGCAAAGCACAGTGACGGGCGTGCTGGTAGGCGGCGTATATGCCCTGATCGCGCTGGGCATCGTGGTCATTAACAAAGCCTCTGGCGTGTTCAACTTCGCGCAGGGCTGGATGATGCTGCTTGGCGGCCTGATCTTCTACACCTTCTTCGCCAATACCAGCAGCATTTCCCCGCTGGCGGCGCTGGCGCTTTCGGTCTTAACCGCGCTTATGGTGGTCACTACCAACAGTTGGCGCGCGCTGCGTAACCCGCGCAGTCTCGCCATCGCTGCGGGAATTGCGGCGTTCGGCTTCGTCACCCTGCTGGTCGGCGGCGACGGCCTGAAACTGGCGCGCGCCATCATCGGCGCGGTGTATGGCGCGGTGCTTACCGGCCTGACTATCGAGCGGTTTGCCGTCCGCCCTCTTATCGGCCAGCCATTGTTTGCGATGGTGCTGATGACGCTGGCGATCAGCGAGCTGCTGCATGGCGTGACCCAGATGATCTGGGGCAGTGTGGAAATTCCGCTGCAAGTTTTTGCAGGACTGGCGCAGTTGGGGGTTCCTGTACCCATCCGTATTCAGGCTAACGACACGCTAGGCGGCACGATCATCGTGCGCACCGAACTACTGGTCGCCTTTCTGCTGTCACTTTTAGCGTTTGCCGCCTTTGTTGCCTTCTTCCGCTATACCAGCGTTGGTCTGGCTATGCGCGCCACTGCCGAAAATCAAAAGCTGGCGCAGTCCGTCGGTTTGCGCGTGCGTACTATTCTGGCGGTGGCCTGGGCGATTGCCGCGCTGCTGGCGGCGACGGCGGGCGTTTTGCAGGGCGGCGCTACCAGCCTTTCGCTGAACATGCCGCTGCTAGCGTTGAGCGCGTTTCCTGCTGTGCTGCTTGGCGGGCTGGAAAGCATCCCCGGCGCTTTGCTTGGCGGGCTGATCATCGGGCTGGTTCAGGAATTCGCCAATTTACTATTTCCCGGCACGCAGGCAGGCACCGAGCTTGCGCCTTACTTTGTGCTGATGGTCGTGCTGGTCATTCGCCCTGATGGGCTGTTTGGACAGAGACGGATTGAGAGGATTTGATGTCCGCCAACATTCGCCCGTCAGGGGTTTTTGACACCAGCTACGCGCAGGATATCGCGCTTAACCGCACCCGCACCGACAAATGGCTGTCGAATGGCTTGTTTGTGGTGCTTTTGCTGCTGCCGCTGCTCTCCAGCGAAGGGCCGCTGGGGCTGAATATCGTTCCGTCGCTGTGGATCGGCACGCTGAACCGCATCGCTATTTTCGTGATCGCGGTGCAGGGCTTAAATATCCTCACCGGCTACTGCGGCCAGATTTCACTTGGGCATGCCGCGTTTATGGCGATTGGCGCGTATACGGGGGCGATTTTAGGCCGCGAACTGGGCATGACTTTCTGGCTGGCGCTGCCGGTGGCGGCATTGGTCACGGGGATCGTTGGCCTGATCTTCGGGCTGCCTTCGCTGCGGGTTAAGGGCTTCTACCTGGCGATGGCGACGCTGGCGGCGCAGTTCATCATTCCCTGGCTGCTGCGCTATCCGCTGGAGCCGCTGACCAATGGCTCGCGCCCGCTGGATGTACCGGTGCCTAACCTGTTCGGCATCAGCTTTGCCGCAGATGGCGCGATGTTCTATATCATCATTCCCGCCGCTGTATTCCTCAGCCTAGCCGCCCGCAATATCCTGCGGAGCCGCGTAGGCCGCGCTCTGATTTCGGTGCGCGATAATGACATCGCCGCCGAGCAGATGGGCATCAACGTTTTCAACTATAAGCTGCTGGCATTCTTCGTGGCGGCCATGTTCGCGGGCATCGCGGGCTGCCTATCTGCCTACAACACCAACAGCGTTTCGCTGGATACTTTTCTGCTGGATCAATCTATTGCGATGCTGGCGATGCTGGTGATCGGCGGGGCGGGGTATCCACTGGGGCCGTTATTTGGCGTCACCTTCGTGCTGCTGCTGCAACAGATCATCATTCCGGCGCTGATCCCACCGTTGAACAACGTGCTGCCGGGGTTGCTGCCGTTTATCAATCCGGTCAATATCTATGCCGCGCTCAGCCCTTTGATCTTTGGGCTGGCGCTGGCAATCTTTCTGGTATTCAACCCGCGCGGTTTGGCGCACCGCTGGGAAATTATTAAAATCGCGTGGAAACTGCGGCCATTTTCTCATTAACGTGGTCGTTTACCTGTGCAAACCGCCGAGCAAAGGAGGGCGCGCCTCTGTAGAACAGGTTAGAAGCGATATTCGTTAGTTATTAAATAGAAGGAACAGATCATGAAGAAATGGCTTTTTGGAACTCTTGCTGCTGCTGCACTTGTGGCGACCGCGCCGGTTCTGGCGCAGGACGACACCACCCTGCCGGATTTCATCCAGCATACTGCCTGTGAGGTGGATTTAACCGGCTCAGAAATTCCGATTCAGCACTTTGGCGATATTAGCGGCTCTTACGCCTTCATCACGCAACCGCTGCTGGCCGGTTTAGCCGATGCTGCCGCCTATTTCAATGCACGCGGCGGCGCTTGCGGCGCGACACTGATGCAGGATAACCGCGATACTGGCGGCGATCCCGGCCAGACGCAGGCCGCCTATGACTATTACAGCGGCCTGGAAAACCCGCCGGACGTGATTTTGCTGTACGCTTCCGGCGATGCCGAACTGCTGCGCGACCAGCTTGCCGAAGATCAAATCCCCGCGTTGATTTCAGCGGGTTCAGTAGCCGGTCTGTATGGCGAAGATGGGCAGACGCCCGGATGGATTTATGCCAGCAACCCGCTGTATGCGGATCAATTCGGCTCTTTCTGCCGCTACGTTGGCGCGAACGCCGAGCAGTTCCCCGATCCGGTGGTTGGCTACATTAGCTGGCCGGGCGCTTTCGGCGAATCTGCCTACACGCCAGAAGTTATGGCTTACTGCGCTGAACAGGGCGTGACCATTCTGGAAACGCCGGAATACTTCCCGCCGTCTGCCACCGACATTACCACCAACGTTCAAAATCTGGTGGATGCCGGCGCCAACATCCTTTACACCAACTCACTGGCTTCTGGCCCGTTCATGGTCGCCAAGACGATTGTTGATCTCGGCCTCGAAGACTCGGTACAGCTTGCCGGCGTGAACTGGGCGCTGGATACTTCGGTTGGTCTGCTCAGCCGTACCGTGCTGGGTTCAGATGGCCTGCCCGCCGTCAACGGCATCATCGGCTCGCTGCCTTTCCACTGGTGGAGCGAGCGCGAACTGCCCGGCGTTGCCTGATCAACGAACAGGCCGCCGCCAATGAACGCGCCCTCTCTGCACAGAATATCGCCTACCTGCTTGGCTGGGCGACGGTAGACACCTATATTGAACTGTATACCCGCGCGGTGAATGAAGCCGGATCGCTGGAAGCTGTTGATGGCAACGTGATCAAGAGCGTCATTGAGAGCATGGATTATTCGCCGCTTGGACTGTACACCTTCAATTACGAAGCGGCTCTATCCGCGCCTTGCCGAATAACCGTATCGCCACCATGATGTTCCTGAATGCCACGATGGACGGCGTTGCGACCAGCGGCGAAGATGTGATGGGCGTGCCGCTGGATGATGGCACCACTGCCTACGTTCCGGTTCTGGTTCCGCTGACCGATTTTGAGCCTGCGCCTGATCTGCGTCCCGGCGGCGCAGATGTCCCGGCGTCCTAGAGAAGTTAAAAGGTGAAAGTTAACGGCTAGAAGTGGGGCGGTCGCTGAGATCGCCCCGCTTTAACCCGATGCGCGAGGCGCGTTTATCAGGACTTTCACCTTTAACTTTTGAACTCGTTATCATGCTATCCGTCAATAACATCGAAGTCATTTACAACAGCGTGATTCTCGTCTTGCGCGGCGTATCCTTTGAAGTGAAGCCGGGGCAGGTGGTGGCGCTGTTGGGGGCCAATGGCGCGGGCAAAAGCACGACGCTGAAGGCTATCAGCGGCTTGCTTTCCTCTGAATTGGGCGAGGTTACACGCGGCACAGTTACGTGGGAAGGTGGGCGCATTGATCAATTCAATACTGAAGACATCGTGCGGCGCGGCATTGTGCAGGTGATTGAAGGCCGCCCGATTTTTCAGCATCTACAGGTGGAAGAAAATTTGCGCGTCGGCGGGCAGGTGTATCAGGGCGGGCGCTATGTCAAACAGGACATCGAGCGCGTGTATCACTATTTCCCGCGATTGAAGGACTTGCGCCACCGCGTCAGCGGCTACCTGAGCGGCGGCGAACAGCAAATGATGGTGATTGGCCGCGCGTTGATGGCGCATCCCAAGCTGATGATGCTGGATGAACCGTCGCTTGGCCTTGCCCCGATGCTGGTACAGGAAATTTTCCGCATCGTGGGCGAAATCAACAAAGTCGAAAAAATGTCGGTGCTGCTGGTTGAGCAGAATGCCCGCGCCGCCCTTTCATTGGTAGACTACGGCTACGTGATGGAAAATGGGCGTGTGGTGCTGGATGGCCCGGCGGCGCAGCTTGCCGAAAACGAAGATATTAAAGAATTTTATCTTGGGCTTAATTCGCTGGGCGAACGTAAGAGTTATAAAGATGTGAAGCATTACAAGCGACGGAAGCGCTGGTTAGGATAACCGGGCACAATGGATATTCCCGAACCGCAAGGATGTGAAGGTATTTTTTACCGGCTTTTCATGGGTGCGGTGCTGGTTTTGGTCGTTGCTGTCATGATCGCGCTGCTATAAAGGCGTGAGAAATACCTGTTGAACGGATATTCACCTGCTGCCATTCACGGGCGCGCCGCTGCGCGCCCTTGTAGCTCTCCCGGTTTAAGGGGAGAGGGTCTAAAAGATCGCAGTCTTTGAACAGCTATGGATAGCTTAGAAAGGCCGAGGATGCCCGTAACCGACGAAAAAATACGCGATCTGGTCGCCCATGCGTATGCTTATGCGCCAACTTTTAAGCGCATCATGGACGATGCAGGGGTAACACCAGATCAGGTGCAGGGCGCAGACGATCTGGCGAAAATTCCCGTCACGCCTAAAGATCGGTTGGTTGAGTTCCAGCAGGCTGATCCACCGTTCGGCGGCTTTCTGACCGTTGATCCTGTATCGCTGCCACGCATCTATATTTCGCCGGGGCCGATTTTCGATCCCCAGCCCCCGCGTGAAGATGCTGAAGCACACGTCGCCCCGTTTATAGCAGGCGGCTTTGGGGTGGGCGACCGGGTGCTGAATACCTTCATGTATCACTTAACGCCTGCGGGCCTGCTGCTGGATCACGGTTTGCAGCATGTTGGCGCGACGGTGATCCCTACTGGCCCCGGCAACACTGATCTGCAAATCATGATGATGAATGCCCTGCATGCCAATGGTTTCGTCGGTCAGCCTAGCTTTCTGGGCATCATTCTCGATAAATGCGCTGAAATGGGCATCCCTAAAGAGTCCATTCCGATTAAGAAGGCGCTGTTTTCGGCAGAGCCGTATTTCCCCCCACAGCGCGCGCGTTTTGAAGGCGAATATGGCATCGCCACTGTGAACGCCTATGGCACCGCCGATCTCGGCTTCCTCGCTTATACCCGCCCATTTGAAGATGGCTTCCATATTATGGATAACATCTATCTGGAACTGGTGGATAAAGACAGCGGCCAGCGGGTGGAGGAAGGGACTCCCGGCGAGGTGGTAGTGACCACGTTCAACAAAGGCTATCCACTGATTCGCTTCGGTACGGGCGATCTGGCCGTCTTTGTGCCTAACGAGCAGGGCGAACGGGTGATGCGCCTTGTCGGGCGGGTGGGCGATGCGATCAAGGTGCGCGGCATGTTCCTGCATCCCAACCAGATCATGGCCGCTATGAGCCGTGTGCCGCAGGTCAAACATGCACAGGCGATAATTTCACGCCCCGCCGATAAAGACTACCTGCTGATGCTGGTGGAGCTAAAGCCTGAACATGCGGGCAGCGATGTAACCGAAGCTGTTACCGCCTATGTGCAGGGTATGGCACGGCTGCGCGTGGACGAGGTACGGGTGGTGGAACCCGGCGTGATTGACCCCGGTCAGCGTATGGTCAAAGACGAGCGCAAGTGGGATTGATCCGCGCCTGTTTGCAGACTTAGTGTTGCGATACAGTAAAACGCTAATTCGGCTTGAAATCTCATCACGTTAAGTTGGGTTGTGGATGCTGCGCGTTGGGCAAACACGCTCATTTGCCCCCGATAGTCGCTAGAAATTATGTTCTAAATTGTATCGCGTATGATCACGCCGATCAAGTTTTCATACCTTGATCGGTAGAACGCATTTAGAAATACCTAAGGCCACTAAATTGACTGGTTATACCTGTGACCAGTATGCTGATAAATACAGCCTTGCACGGAGAAAAATTGTGAATAAATGGGTCGGTTTTTGGATCCTTGGCATCGTCTGGGGTTCTTCATATCTGCTAATACGCATCGGTAACGAACAGGTTAGCCCGTTTCAACTGGTCTTTATTCGCACGGCTATCGCCGCCATCGGCTTGAATGTTGTGCTGAGTATTCGCGGTAAACATCTGCCATTCAACCCGCGTCAGTTTTTGCCGCTGCTCATTCTGGGCATCATCAACACCATTATCCCATTTGCCCTGATCACCTGGGGCGAGCAAACAGTAGACAGCGGCGTCGCCAGCGTTTTGAACTCTACTACCGCCTTCTTCACGCTGGTGATCGCTCATTTCGCCTTTGCCGATGAGCGCATCACGGTGAGAAAACTCGCAGGCGTGCTGGTTGGTTTCGTTGGCGTGATTGTGCTTGCCAGCAGCAGTTGGGCAGGTGGCGAGCTGCAAACTGGCAGCTTAATCGGGCAGTTGGCTATCGTTCTGGCGTCGCTTTCCTATGGTTTTGGCAGCACTTACGGGCGCGGCGTGGTTAAGCAGTTGAAAGATCCGCTGGTGGTTTCAGCAGGGGCGATGACTACCGCCGCCATCCTTTCTGGCATTCTCATGCTGATCACGCCGCTGTTTGGCGGCCAGCCGATTACGCCGTTTAATGAACTGCATGGCGATGCGCTGGCGTCTTTGCTGATCCTGGGGGCTGTCAACACGTTCATCGCTTATCTGCTTTACTACTGGCTGATACAGGAATTGGGCGCATCTCGCACCAGCATGGTCACTTATGTGATTCCGCCAGTCGGCATTGCACTTGGCGCGCTGATTCTGAACGAGCCGATTGACAGCCGTTTGATCCTTGGTGGCTTTTTAATTCTGTTGGGTATTGCTGTCGTCAACCTGAAGGTTTTCGGGCGGAAAACGGCGGCGGTGGCTGTACCTGATCCTTCAGCCGACATAGAAGCCGTGAGCGAGCCAGCAGCCTAAATGACCGCGCTGCCCGATCAGCAACTTTCAGCAGAGACGACGCGCCGCGTTCTGAACTATCTGGATGTAGAAACGGCTCAACCAGCGCTCGGCTATCTCGAAACGTTGATCGCGCGTTATGTGCGCTGCGTCCCCTGGGAAAGTGCTTCGCGCATTGTGCGGCGGCAAAATACTGATGAAATCGAGAACTGCCCGCGTTGGCCGGAAATCTTTTGGCAAAGCGCGATTCAGGACGGCACCGGTGGCACCTGCTTTGAGAGCAATCTCGCCTTCATCGCCCTGCTGCGGACGCTAGGTTTTGAGGGGTATCTCACCATCAACGACATGCACGAGCATACCGGCGTGCATACGGCCATCGTCATCCTGATTGACGGTCAAAAGTGGCTGGTGGATGCCGGTTTTCCCGTGTATGCCCCGCTGCCGCTCAATCCGGAGCAAATCACCACGCGTGAAACGCGGCTGCTCAATTACACCATCACGCCGCACGGCGAAAATCACTATGACATCGAGCGTGCCCCGCACCCTTCGGCATATAGTTTCACGCTGATCGATCAGCCTATTTCCCATGCAGACTACTGCGCCGCCACGACCCGTGATTACGGCGAAAACGGCCTGTTTCTGGATAAGGTGATCGCCGCGAAAGTGGTCAACGATCAGATGTGGCGCTTCAACAGCGCCGAACCGCCATATCACCTTCAGCATTTTTGGGATGGTCAGCGCGTCAATACTGTTATTAAAGGGGATGCCGCCGATGCCGTTTTCGCGCTGTTTAATATTGACGCGAAGATTGTGCGCGCGGCTCTGAGCGCATTGGAGGCGCAACCATGAAAATCACCAGCTTGCAGATCGCTACTGCTGATCTGGATCGCAGCATCAAGTTTTATCGCGATACGCTGGGTTTGCCGCTGGTGGAACAGGCGGCAGATCGCGCGCAAATTCAAGTTGGCTCTTCGCTGCTAACGCTGGCTGCGGCTGATACATTGCTACCTGGTATCTATCATTTTGCCTTCAACATCCCGGAAAATCAGCTTGATGCCGCGCAGCATTGGCTTTCAACGCGGCGGCCTTTAATTCCCGATGCCAGCGGGCAGACGGTTTTTCATTCGGACAACTGGAATTCTGATCAGGTTTATTTTCTCGATCCGGATGGCAATATTCTCGAATTGATCGCTCGCCACACCCTGCCGGAAACCCGCAGCGATTCGCCGTTTAGCGCCGCAAGCCTGCTGTGCATCAGCGAAATTGGCGTAGCAACCGCTTCAGTTGACGAAACCGTTGCCGCCTTCAAACGTGATTACGATCTGGACGTGTACATCTCTCGCGGCGAGCAGTTCGCGCCCGTAGGCGATGAACGCGGCCTGCTGATCACTGTTAAGGAAGGCCGCCTATGGTTTCCTGATCAGACGCAGCCTGCGCGTTTT
>LMZS01000185.1 GCA_001567085.1 Chloroflexi bacterium OLB15 | reverse complement strand
CGCTGGGTCATGATGAAAACTTGGTCAAAGACCTGAAACACCGAAATTAAGTTCAGGATCAGGATCAGAAATGTGGTTGGCGAAATCATTGGCAGGGTGATCTGGAAAAATCGCTGGGCTTGATTCGCGCCATCAATCACCGCGGCTTCATGTAATACGCGGGGTACGTTTTGCAGGCCGGCTAGAAATAAGATCATGTCGAAGCCGAGGCGCTGCCAGATGGTGACTGCCGCAATTGGGATGAGCACAAGCTCTGGGCGGGTAAGCCACTGCATTTCGCCAAGCACCGGCACAACCCCGATCAATCCCAAACTGGGCTGGAAAACCCACATCCACACCACCGACGCGGCGACAGTTGAAGTAACCACCGGCAGGAAATAAATCGTGCGGAAGACGTTGCGAAAAGGAAGCCGCTGATTCAGCAGGATTGCCGCGCCCAGCGCCAGCCCCATATTTAGCGGCACAACCAGCAGCACCAGCGTTAAGGTATTTCCCAGAGCGCGGCCGAACAGCGGATCGCGCAGGATGCGCGCGAAATTATTCAGGCCGACAAATTCAGGCGCGCGGATGCCATTCCATTGAAAAAATGAAAGGCCAAAGGCGATCAATACGGGAATACCAAAGAAGACGAGCAGCCCGATAGTATTCGGCGCAATTAATGCCAGCCCCCAGAACGCTTTGCGGCGTGCCAGCGGGGTATGACCAAAAATATTCAATAATGCAGACATTCGTTATTTTGGCTTCCAAAAAGTGAATAAAAAGGGGCGCAGCAAAATCACTACGCCCCTGTGTTTATAACTCAAATGGAGCGGATTTACATGCCTGCAATAGCAGAGTCAACCGCTTCGCAGCCGAGTGCAGTCGCTTCTTCAACCGACATCCCCAGATCGAAGATATTGACCGGCAGTTCGGTGTTGCCAATGTTCCACACTTCGTCAAACACGGTCACGCCCTGTGAGTCTTGAAGCGCATCCACGAAGGTTTGAATATTGACGGTATCGGTGTCGAAGGCATCAATCCACGTTTGCTGCTGTGAAGGCGCAGCCGGGGCAACGCCGCCCGCTTCAGCAAAATAACGCTGGCCGGCATCGCTGCCGAGGAAGATGACCAGATTGGCGGCCAGATCCGGGGCATCGGTGCTTGCTGCTGCCACATAGCCTACCGAGTGAACAATAGAACGGCTGCGGCCTGTTTCGGGGTTGCGCGGCAGTTGAACCACGTCCCAGTTGAATTCAGCCGATTCGAGCGCGGCTGGCAGCTTCCATGACCCGCCCGTCACCATAGCGACGCGGCCAGCCAACCATGCGTTGAAGGCATCATCGGCAGAGGAACCACCGAGATCGCTGATGGTCGGCATATAGCCCGCATCCAGCAGACCCTTCAGGAAAGAGAGGCCTTCAATGCTGCCCGGTTCAGTCAGCGTGCAGGTGGTGTGGTCGCTAGCGATAACTGGCTCAACGCCTGTCGCCGCAACCCAGTTCGGCCAGCCAGCCTGATACTCGCTGTATGCGGCGGCGCCGTACACGCCAGCATCGGCATCGGTCAGCGCTTCAGCGTCAGCGGCAAAATCATCCCATGTCCATTCAGCGGTTGGGTATTCCAGACCGGCGGCATCGAACATGTCTTTATTGTAATAAATGGCGATGGTGTCCCAGTTCACGGGCAGGGCATACAGATCGCCCTCTTCGCCGGAACGGTAAGGATCAACCATGCCGCTGCCCCAAACGCTGGAATCAATACCTGCGGCGTCCAGATACGGCTGAAGATCCAGAAGTGCTGCATTTTCCTGATAGAAACCAACATTGGTCTGGGACATGTTGAACACGTCCGGCATATCGCCACCCGCTACGTTGGTACGCAGCAGATCCCAGTAGTTTGACCAAGGCTGAACCTGAAGGTCAACCGTTGCGCCGGGGCAGTAATCGGTTGTCCACTCATTGATAGCTTCGCCAATGATGGTTGCCCAGTTTTCGTCCCACACCCACATCGTGAGCGCGCCGGGTTCTTCGCAAGCGACAGGTGTAATTGCAGGGGCATCTTGCGCCACTGCGAAATTCATTGCGCTGAACGCCATCATTAAAGCCAGAACTAACAACAAAACTTTTATACGCATCGCAAATTCTCCTATACCGCCGTTTGATAAAGGAAGCTTGTCCGAACAGGATTCGGATAACTTACGATTATAGCGAAAGCTGATTAGTGCTGCACGCGATAATCGTAGGAAATGGACTGAATGGTATAGCTGGAAACCATTTGTTAATTCAGAGACGGCTTTTGAGAGACTCTTGCCTGTTTTGATGCGCCGTAAAGACGAGCCGCGCGCTCGTCATCTCTGTATCACGAGATCAGAGGCTTTAGGGGCGCGCTGATATGCACAACGGATTGTAAAGAGGGTGTTCTCGCTCAAAACGCCGTGTTAAACCGCTTATTCCTCACAGCGCCTTGATTCGGGTCGCCAGCTTAAGCTGCTTTGGGAACACTGGCAAAAAAGTCGGCCAGTTCGCGGTATTTGCCCAGCGCCAGATCGCTGCGGTAGCGCCGCAGCACGCTTATAGCGGCAGGCAGAATATCTATTCCCCGTGTTTTGCGCTCCATCAGGGCAAACGCATTGGCTTCACGGGCGCTTACATGATCTTCAAGATAGAGCGCAACGGCAGCCGCGCAAAATATGTTGGTGAACTGCGCTTCCCATGTGGGAAATAGCGTGAGTAAGGTCTCATTCAAAGGCAGCGGCGTTTGTGAAACTTCAGCCAGTTTACTGCTGTGATTTTGCAAATATTCGCGCATTAACAGCGCGCCAAAATTCTGAATAGCGGCTCTATAAACATGCGCCGGGTCTTCACCATACGGCCAGGGCGGGCTTTCACCCCATGCGACGCGCGGCGGCACAATCACGATCAACTGATCTTCAAATCGCAGGGTAATTTCCTGATCGCTGGGATACAGGATGTTAGGCATCAGCACCAGCGTTTCCGGAATATCGCCAAAGAAGGGGTGGAAGAACGACTTTAAGGCCATGCCTTCCAGCAGGCGGTTCATATCGCTGGCGCTTTGCTGCCAGTCCGGTTCGCTGTCCCACCACGCCTGTAAATCCGCATTGTTGAAAAATGCCTGAAGTTCTTCGGCGAACACGTCAGGAAAGTGGCCGTTTCCACTGAACCGGAAATCTGGCAGTTTTAGGGTGAGGATGGCGGCAAACAGCGCATCAAGGGGCGTCTGCCCGTCTAGCTGTGCTTGTAGTGATAATGCCGCCGCCTGCCCATCATAATCGGCGAGGCGTTTGCGGGTGGCGCGGGCATGCAAATGTGATCCGTGAGGATTTCGCTGCCATTCATCGTCTGGGAAACGCGTCGCCGCCAGCAGGGTGGAAAGCAGGCGCACGCGGTCATCTACCTTAACAATTACATCGCTTGAAACAGTATCCATAGTGAGCAACGGCTTCACCTATCACACAAAATGGGGTGACCCATTGGTAGAACTTGATATTTGATTTTAGCGGCAGATCAGGGGGTAATGTGCCTTAATCTTTATTCTGACTGCCTTCCAGGTATCCGGCTATCCATTTAAGCGCGTCTACTGCGCCATGTGGTTGCAGCTCCCCACTAGCGAGCTGGTGATTAACATCTTCAGAACGGCGCATAATTGAAGTTTTAGTGCGCTCGTCGCCAAGTTCCCCGATCAATAGGGCAAGCGACCGGAGATTATTGGCAAGCAGCTTGATCGTATCCGGCGATGCTTCTTTGAGAAAATCATCCAGTTCTACGCGCAGGGCGTCCGCATCATATTCGGCAGTACGGCGGCTTGAGCTATAAGCCTCAGCCAGCGTTTGCAACAGCGAATAGGTGAGGGCGACGCTGCTGGAAAATTCTTCAACGGTTTTACGCGCGAACATCCTGCGGACGGCGAGAATGCTGCGCAGCACAGCCCGCATCATTTCCAGGCTGCGATGCGGCTCCATCAAACGGTCAAGCTTGACGAGCTGCGGGGTAGAAAGCCGGTGTGCCAGGCCGCGCCACCATCCGCGAACGTTGGCAGTAGCGGAACTGCTCCATTCCAAAACCCGCGCCAGTTCAACCAGTTCTTCAACCCGCGATTCATCGTCATGAAGCGTTTCCAGATATTGCGTAATGCGCCGCGCCGCGCCTCTGGCAATCTGGTCGTCGCGCTGCTTTTCGGCAATTTCCAGCATCTTCCAGGGGATGATACCGTTGACGTGTAAATCAGGTGTTTGAATAAGCTGCGCCGCCTGCGCCATCAGCGGCAGCATGTCTGGCGACCAACCGCGCGCATCAATCAGCGAGAGATCAAGATCAAGCTGCTGCTGCGGCGTCAAATCGCCCATCGTGGTTAGCGGTGCCGAGAGGGTAAGGATGTCGCCTGCTGATCGCCCGCTGCGCTGGAAAGCGGTGCCGAGTAAGGCGGTCAGGTTACTGCGACCTGAAAGGCGTTTGACCAGCGGCAGCAGTAATTCGTCGCGGTGTTCCTTGAGGATCAGCACGATCATATTGATGATCATCTCATCGGTCAGAATCCCGAACAAGCGGTCATCGTTAAGCGCGGCTTTGAATCCCTCTGGATTGCGTTTGCTCAAAACCTGCAAAATACCCTGCGCCAGCGCGGCATCTTCATAGGCGCGCGGCGTTGCAGCAGTGATGCCTTCGCGTAAAATGCTGCCGAGTTGAAATTGTGCTGGTTCGCGGGAAATCAGTTTCAGCCAGTTAAGAATAGTGCTGGCGTCACCTTCGTCAATCGCAACTTTAAGCGCCTCATGTGCTGAACGATGCAGCCACTCGCGCCATGTTTCGTCTACCTCTGTCGGGTCTGCATTCAAATGCGCCCGCGCAACGGCATACAATGCGTCTGGCTCAAGGCGCAAAGCTGCTTCAAGGTCGGGCAGTAAGGCGGCATAGGTCGCCGCGTCCTGCTTCACCGCCTGTGTCACTTCCAGCGTCGCTTTCGGATCGCGCTCGGTCAATGCGCGCTGCAAATTTGCGCGCAGAATAGCGATCTGTTCTTCGATTGTGGGCTGTTTTTCCGCCCCCTCAGCCGGAGTGCTGGCGTTTTCCCCACTCATTCAATCATCTCATTTTGGAATAACTCAATGTTGGATTGTAACACAGGCGGAAGGCGGTTTACTGTGAAGGACTATTCGGCGGCTGTGGGTTAGGCGCGGTGGTGGCACCTTCGCGGCGCAAGCGGCGCAAAAAATCTACGCTTTGCAAGCGGCGCTCCAGTAAATAGGTGAGATAACCATTCATCAGGCGTTCGGCATCATCCAGCAAGCCCGTCGGGAATCCTGTTTCCCGTATCGCTTCATAACGGCTGCGCTGCAACATACGCAGCAGTTTCAGCGTTTGCATCGGCAGCGGTACGGTTGTGCCTGCGTAGGCGGGGGCGTGCTGTGGGCAAATCACGCCGCCTTCGCTGTAGCTGAACACCTGATCCTGTGGCAGCAGCGGCTCGCCGCCAGCCGCGCAAAAATGCAACTCAGGGCGAAAGCCAGATACATCCAACAAATGCACTTCAAAATAGCGAACTGCCAGCCGGGGGTCTGTTTCCTGATCAACGCGCTCAAGCGTGGCGCGGGTGAGATTGAACAATCGGGTGGTGTCGTCCTCGCCGGGGCTGGTGAAGCGATCCACCAGTTCGGCGCAGTATGCGGCGTAGGCGCCGCGCGTCAGGTTTTCCCGCAGCGCGTTGAAGGGGATCGTCATTTCTGCCTGCGCCACAACCCCAAGTTCGCGCCCGGTATGAACCAGCATTTCGGCACAGGTAAACAGCTCCACATGCCCCATTTTCTGGCTGGTCAGCTTGCGCGCGCCTTTAGCGATAACATCCTGCTTGCCGTGTTCCGGTGTCAGAATCGTGAGCAAACGATCCGCTTCGCCAAAATCGCGGCGCTTCAGAATGATCGCTGCCGTCCTAAACGAGTGTTCAGCGCGTGCCATTGTCGGGCAGGTTTAGGCTGTCGTTTGTGAAATTCAAAGGCAGCAGGGCGGCAAGGGTAGTATCGTGAATGATACGGCCTTCAAGCGTGATCAGCACTACCCGTACATCCACCCCGAATTCAGATAGCATCTGGCGGCAGATACCGCATGGGCTTCCCCCATCGCGCGTGGCGACCACCAGCGTTGTAAATTGCCGCGCGCCTTCACTCACCGCTTTGACTAAGGCGGTGCGCTCAGCGCAAATAGTAGCCGGATAGGAAGCATTTTCGACGTTGCAGCCCGTGAAAACACGCCCATCGGCAGCTTGCAGCGCCGCCCCGACCGGATAATGCGAATAGGGAATATAGGCGTTTTCAGTGACGCGAATTGCCGCTTCGATTAAGCGTGACAGCTCGGAATCGGAAGATGGGCTCATTTTAGGTTGTTGAAGGTAGTTTTTGACCCGGCCAAACGGTTTCGATGTCGTCATACTGGATTAGCAAGGTTTCCTGTACAAGTTCGCTTGATCCACTATCGAAATCGGAATATGTCACTTCGCTGATCCACGCGCCTTTTAGCCGCCAGCGCCGGGATTCTACGCCATCATCCATTGCCACAATTTCCAGCACACGAATGGGGCGAACAATATCATCCCGCGCTTCAGAGGTTTCGCGCAGCCACCGGTTGATGGGAAGTTCAGGATCGCGCTGCACCATTTTGGTCAGCTTGATTGGATCGTGCATCAACTTGCGCAGCGAGGGTTTCACATCCAGTTTGAAGGCTGATAGCCCCAACACGCGGAAAACACCCTGCACAGGTTCGCCGTCAATCTCAACTGAAAATTCATTCGCGCTTAGGCTGTCTACAGCCTGAACAACATCCTGCCCATCGTTCATAGCTTCACCTCAAAAGAAAATCATTTGCGCCTTAGCAGCGCCGTTATTGTATCCGATCTGGCGATATTTCGCCCCTTCTCTCACCGAACTATGAGCTGTGCCATTGGCAGCGCGTGAGGTTGTAAGGGCGCGCGGGAATAAAAACAGGCAGAACGTATTCACGCCCTGCCTGTAATTTGCCGGATGGGGCAAGCCGCGCCCGCCCCACGTTAGCTGTTTATAGCTAGGTTCCCATAACTCCGCCTAGCGCGAGGCAGGCAATACACTGGCCGCCGGGGCGCACAATCGCGAAGCCAGCTTGCGGGTCATCGCCCCAAACTGTGAAATCTACGTTGAAAACTATCATCAGGCGGATACGCCCCGTCTGGCGGGAGAGCGATGCAGCCTGTGCCAGCCATTCGGCCTGCTGCTGAACGGTTGTGCCCGATGCCCATGCGAATGATGGGGGCAGCGCGCCAAGTCCTTCACCCGTCAGGTAGCCAAGTTCGGTGAAGCACAGCATCTTGTTCGGGAAGACGCTGGCATACAGATTCACCATCGTCGGGAAGTAACGGGTGTAGTGGTTCGGGTTGCCACGCGGGTCGCCGCTGGTTGCCGTTGGGGGAAGCACGCCTTCGTTATAGTGAATGCCGATGCAGTCGGCGAAGTTGCCCGCGCCGGCCTGTGCCATACCCCGGATGAAAGCGTCGTCGTCGCAGCCATTGGCTGTACACTGGCCGCCGAAGAAGCCGGTTGGGGCAGGCGCGCCGCTGATGACCAGCACGTTGGCATTGCGGCTCTTGATGGCGTTAAACGATGCCGCCAGCATTTGCGTGTAGGTCGCCGGGTTGATGCGCCCAGCAGGCCATTCACGGTCAATATTCTGCTCGTTCC
>LMZS01000184.1 GCA_001567085.1 Chloroflexi bacterium OLB15 | reverse complement strand
AACGACGCGATGGCGCTGTTCGCCGCAACGCGGTGCTGGCGGTCACGCACGGCGCGGAAGGCGCAGCCTGTACACGCGCAATCAGATCGTAGAAGCGGCGGGATTCGCTGTAGATGCGGTGGATACCACAGCGCGGGCGATGCGTTCATGGCGGCGCTGATCAGCGGGGTACTGGAGGCTGGCGACGAGCTGGAAGACCAGCTGGTTGAAATCGGGCGATTCGCCTGTGCCGCCGGCGCAATCACTACCACCAGCAAAGGCGCGATCCCCGCGCTGCCCACGCGCCAACAGGTTTACGACTTTTTGAGCGCAACCTAAGCGCCATCCCTGAAATCTACCTGGCGTGTGATCGGCCGGGTGCTAGGCGCTTGATCCGCCATCATAATCCTGATGAAAAGGCGCGGTATCTTTAGCCCATTCCGGCAGAAATTTCATCTCGCGCACAGGGGGATACTGGAAGTTCGCGCGTGGGCGGCACATCAGCGTGACCACCGGCGTCATCGGCAGCAGCAGGCGGTGCAACGGCCTGAGCAGCGCATTTGCCCAAACCCCCGTAGAAACGGTCTCTATCACGTCATAGCCCGCGCGTTCAACCATCAGCTCAAGCAGTTTAGGGGTGAAGAAATAGAGATGCGCGGCGGCGTCATAGCCGGGTTTCAAGCCGCATAGCCGCATCAGTTTATCCGCCCACGCGGACGGCACTACCGGTACACGCAGGCACAACAGCCCATCCGGGTTTAAGATGCGGCGGAAGCGCATCAGCAGAACATGGGGAGACAGAATTTCTTCCAAAGTTCCGCTAAACACGATTCCATCAAAGGGCGCGTCAAATGCGGGCAGCGGCTCTTCAATATTGGCGATTTGCGCCTTCAGCCCCATTTCCTGAGCAAAGCGTAAATAGTTTAAGTTGCCATCTAGCCCTTCGCTGTTCGCGCCAAAATAGATCAGGTAATACCCATAGCTACAAGTCGCATCAAGTATGCGCTTTTGATCAAAGCCATGCCGTTCACAAAGATAGCGAACTGTGCTGCTCTGCGTGCTGAAATACTTACGGTAGAGTCGTTCACGCTCTGCCTGCGGGTAACTGGTGACGCGATCAACTTGCGCGCGAACCTGCGCCTGTGTAATCAATGAACAGCCCTTTACAGTATTCTGATCAGCCGGATTAAAGCAGTTTTTAACTGCCCATTTCACGTATGCCCGGTTGCTGCTAAAGCATCCAGCAGGCGATCATGCAGCGCGCCGCCGCTGGTGACAACCATGCCTTTGTTGTGGGCTAATGTGCGCCCCAACGAGAAATCAAGCAGCGAGCCATCCAGATCGGTGACTACGCCGCCCGCCGCCTGCACAATGGCCACGCCTGCCGCATGATCCCACACTTTATGGGCTTTGCCGCCTTTGGGCAGGCGCACATAAACATCGGCATCACCGCAGGCCACCATGCCGTATTTATCCTGACTGTCAATACGTTCAAGTTTGGGGTTGATGAAGCCCGCCGCCTTAAAGACTTCGAGCATACCTTCATGGTCAGCGTGATCGCTTTCCACACTTTCAACCGCGCGGATATTGGATAGTCCATTGGGCTGCGCGCTGACGGCGATACGATATGTTTTTCCGCCTTCCAACTTTTCCATCTGGGCGACGCCGCGTTCGGCAAAAAACAGCAGTCCGGTGCTTTGCCCTGCGGGGTAGCCGGGGCAGCATAAGATACCTGCCGCAGGCACTCCCTGTTCTAATACGCCGCAGGCGATACAGTAACGGCGCGCGGCAATGAAGCCTTTCGTCCCATCTACCGGATCAATCACCCATACGCGCTCAGCCTGACGATCACGGCCGCCGTTCATCCACCGGATCAAATCATCCTGAGAAACTGGCCGTCCCAAAACTTCAGCAACCAGCGAGGTGATGAGTTCGCGGTCACTTTCAGAGACTAATGCCTGAAACTGCTCACCACTTTCCTCAGCCAACACGGCATCATCAGGGTGGAGCGTGGTGATCGCATGGCACAAAATCGCCTGAGAGCCATAATCGGCAATGGTGACTGGCTCGCCTTCTTTCATCATGCCTGCGGAATTGAGCGCCTGCACGCGCCGGGTGAGCGCGGCGGCTTGCCGAACGGCATTGAGTAGTGGCTTCAAATCGGGCAAGAGCAATTTTCCTGTTGGGCAGCGCGAAGTGTGGGATTATAGCCGATCTATATCAAATGAAGGGGTACGTCGCACGGTAGTCGTATGCTAAACTGCGCGTATGCCAAAACAGATCTTGTTCATCACGTGGTATACAGGCTTAGGCGGCGGCGAAACCGCGCTGCTGGC
>LMZS01000183.1 GCA_001567085.1 Chloroflexi bacterium OLB15 | reverse complement strand
CGCCACCCCGCTCGCAGGCAGCGATGATCCCGCCCCCGGTCAACGCACGCCGGTCATTCAAGGCTGGCAAGCCCCCGCGCAGGGCGTTTACACGCTGTACGTCACTTCATCCGATCCCGGACGCGCAAATCAGGGATTGGTAGATATTCAAATCACCATCGCCTAGCGCCTAAGATGCCGCAAAATCGGCAGTAGTACGCTCAATCGTCACGCCAACGGAATCGGCAAAACGCAGCGCGCCCGGCTTTTCTACGGTCACCTGAATATGTGGCACGCCGCATTCAAGGATTGCTACTTTCGCGATACTGGTCGCCAGCGCTTCTACCGTCTTGTAGCGCGATTCTTCAACATGGCGAATCACCGCTTTATTCACGGTGCGGTAATTCAAAATATCGTTCGGATCGTCGCTTTCCCCGCCTTTACGCAAATCAGTAAACAGCGTCATGTGGATGATCACGTCCTGTTTATCCTTAAGCTCATGTTCGCTGAAGCCGATCATGCAGCGCAGGCGCAGCGCGTGAATTTCGATGCGATCAGTCATCACGTTCATCCTCAATTTTAGGAAGATACTGGCGCAGACGGGCAGGCACGCGCTGACGGCTTTCCTTCGCCATCACCAGCGTCATGCCCATTGAAACCAGCATGTTAGTCAGCAAAAAGAACACCCCTTCTTCCAGCGGCAGCTTCCCGCCGATATGCACATTCACAGTCTTTTCAGGATTGATTGTCCACGTGCCGCCTTCAATCGCCAGCGAGTCGGCAGCCCCTAAATACAGCGTTGAGGGAATCACCCCCAGCGCCACCAACCGGCGATGCCGCCACAAAATATCGCCGCCAAACGCCGCCTGAAACATGATCGGCAGCAGCGCCCATGAAAGCATCAGGCTCAAATAGGTGCGCGATTTTGCGCCGCGAAGCAGCGTCCATACGCTCCACGCCCACACTGCGCCCACCCCTGCCGTCATGCCCGCGCGTACCAACAGGGGATTAGCCGGTTTATCCTGTGACAGCGGCAAATAACGCGCCAGCGTGGTCATCCATGTGCCGGTCAGCAGGGTTTGCAGCACAAAGAAGCTGTATTCCTCAACTGGCACATAGCCAAGAATCAGGCCGTTCACCAGCTTCGGGTCATACCACCACACGCGCGAAGCCACCAGATAATTATCCCAGGGCGTGGTATAAGCGACGGCCAATGCCACATGTCCGGTCAGCGCCGCCTTGCCCGAAAGCCCCTGTAATTCAGCCGGCGGCTTTTTGCCCCGCCGCGCATCCCACCACGCCAGCAATCCCAGCAGCGCCAGCGGTATCAGCACAAAGCGCGCCAGAAACCCGAAATAACGCATCCGTTGTTCCCTTATAGCCCGTTCCCGCTTTAAGCGGGTCTTAATTCCACAATGAACCCGTCGCTCCAATTATATTTATGCCGCATCAGCGCCTGTACTGCCTTTACTAACGCCGCGTCAGTTCCGTTATCCAGTACGCGGGCGCGGCCATTGATAGCTGGCGCGGCGCGGCTGCCTACACGCAGGCTAATCGCCGGATCAGCAAGCAGATTCCGAACCCAATCCGAATGGTCTTTGCCGCCAGAGGTGAGGTAATAATTGCTTTCATACGCCACAAACCAGATTTCGATCTCGTGCGGCTTTCCAGTGTTGCGCCCTGTGGTAGTCAGATATAAATAGGGCGGTTCAGAGGTGGTGCTCATGATCATGCTCCGCAATTTACTCATGATTGTATGCGTTTTGCTGGTGCCATCGGGAATTCAGGGGCAGGGATGCCCGAATTGCGCAGCCATCACACCCGAAAATGCAGCCGATCTGGAGCTGCTGCACGTGTTGGGCGACGGCATCGCCCGTGATCTGGCGTGGTCAGCCGGTGGCGAGCGGTTAGCCGTTGCCTCAACCAACGGCGTGTTTATCTTCGACGCGGCAACCCCGCTAACACCGATCAGCGAATTGGCCGTTTCATCTGGCGCTGCCCGCGTGATCGCCAGCCCAAACGGTTGGATTGCCGGCACAGGCGATGGCACGATCATGTTGCTTGATCCTGAACTCATCCTACAGCAGCAGCTTACCGGTCATATTTACCCGATCACCACGCTTGAGCTTGGCGATCAAACCTTCATCAGTGTGGATCAAAGCGGCGTTGCCCGCCAGTGGTCATCGGAAACGATGGCTGAGGAACGCATTTTTCAGACGCGCGGCGACGGGCGCGGGCATATCGCTGCGCTCAATCCAACCCGTAATCTGATCGCCTATATGGGCATCCCCGAAACAGGCGGCGTGTATCTATCCCCTGACTCGCAGGCTGTTGGCGTTTTTACCGTCCCTTTTGCAAGCATCAGCTTTGGCGAAGGCGGCAGCGTGATCGGCTTAGGCGAAGAAGGCGGCATCTTTCAATGGTCGTTGGGAACTCTGGATGATCCGCCGCTGGTCAGTTTGAGCGCCCCGCCGGCTCTCTCGCTGGATGCTGTCAGCGTGAACGGCGATCTTCAGGCACAGGGGCGTTCAGATGGCACAATCCGGTTGTTAGATGCGAACGGCGCACAATTGGCAATCTTGCGCGGCTTCATTCGCGGGATCACCGCTGTCGCATTCAGCCCTGATGCTGCGCTTTTAGCCGCTGCCAGCTTAGACGGCACCGCGCGGTTGTATGATACTGCGGCTGTTTTATCGGCAGCGTCTCCAGACGATCCCGCGCTTGCCGGTCTTGTAGTGCTGGATCAGGAACGCGGCGGCCATACACTGGGCGTGACCGGCGTGGCTTTTAATGATGCCGGCACGATGCTGGCAACTTCCAGTTTTGACGGCACGATACGACTGTGGGGGCTGGCTGGTTAAGAATCAAAAAGACCCCGCGGCGGGGTCTTTTATGTATTTCTGGAGGGTGGAATTAGCCACGCCCGACGTAGGAACCGTCGCGGGTATCTACTTCAATGGCATCGCCTTCGTTGATGAACAGCGGCACCACCACTGAAAGGCCGCTTTCGGTCAGCACACGCTTGGTCACGTTGCCAGCGGTGTTGCCCACCACTGCCACTTCCGCTTCCTTAACCTTATAGGAAACAGTCGTCGGGAATACGTAGTCAATTGCGCGGCCATTGTACAGACGCAGTTGAATCTGCATCGCGTCTTTCAGATAGTGAATGTCTTCACCGAACAGGCTGGTCGGCACTTCGTACTGCTCATAGCTCTGCGTATTCATGAAATGCAGCGAATCGCCGTCGGCGTACAGATATTCGACGTTTTCAGCTTCAACATAGATATCTTCGAGCTTTTCTTCCGCGCCAAAGATTTTCTTGTTGGTGCTGCCAGTTTCAATATCCTGCAATGTCGCGGTCATCGTCGCAGTTCCGCGACCCGGCTTGTTGTAAACGGTATTAGTTACACGCAGCAAACGCCCGTCCAAACGGATCGTCACGCCGCGCTTTAAATCGCCCGCCAAAATCATGGGGTTCAAACCTCAAAATACACTGCTCAACTAACCATGCATTATACAGAGATAATATGCGAATTCCAGACCGATACCGCTGGTTGCCCTGTATCCCCGCCTTAGAAGTAAAATACCCAACAACTATCGGGCTTAAATTCGCTATAATGGCGAAGGCAATCAATGCACTAAACGCCGCACCAGGGGAGAACGATGACCCAGCCAGAGCAGTTTTCAACAATTGCTTTTCGACGCGAAGACATTCAGCAGATGATACAAGCCCGCCCGAATGATGTCCTCGTTCGATTCGTCCATTTTAGCGATACCCACATTAGCGCTGACCCCAATTACAGCCACGCCGAAGCTGATTACATCCCCATGTATGGCGCCAAAGAAGTCGTGCGGCAGATCAATGCGCTGCCTTTCCAGCCAGATTTTGTGGTGCATGGCGGCGATGTGGTTTATGACCCCGACGATACCGCCTATGTCGCCGCCCGCGAGATATTGAGCGAAATTCGCTACCCTGTGCATTACCTGATGGGCAACCATGACGAACGCAACGGTTTTCAACGTATCCTGCTAGGCCAGCCCGAAACCAGCCCCAAGCATTTTTACCAGTTTGAAGTGAACGGCGTGCAGTTTTTGGTGCTGGATAGCAACGCGCCAGCGCCGTTTGCCGGGGGTTCGCTGGGCAAAATTCAGTTGGAATGGGTGCGCGAAATTTGCGCCGCGCCCGATGATCGCCCGATAGCCGTGTTTGTGCATCATAATGCTGTGCCGATTGGCGCGCCGTTCTGGGATGATTTTATGCGTATGGTGGATGGCGAGCAGTTTCATGCTGCGCTGCTTCCAGCGGCGAACCGGCTGCGCGGTGTGTTCTTCGGGCATGTGCATCAGTCAACGGAAACCTACCGCGACGGCATCCTGTATTCTTCTGTGCCTAGCACATGGTATCAACTGCACTGCTACCCCGGTCAAAGCGGCATTTTGCAGGATGAAGGCTCTGATCCCGGCTTCAACGTGATCACCATCAGCAGCAATCAAACCTTCATCCGCCGCCACCGCTTCCACGTGCCTGAACACGGCACCAATCCGATTCCCAAACCGGGAACGTAAAAGCCGCGTGCGTTTCGCGGGGTGAATCTCCGGGCAAGGCTTTATCGCCCCCGCCGTAATTCCTTAAAAATATCGCCAATCATCGCCTTGAACGATTCCATGTGCTGCGCCTGTGCCAGCACGCTTAAGGGGATATTCGGCTTGCGGTCAGCGCGGCTTTCATCCAACTGCTGTTCGGCGGGCAGCATGGCGTTGATAGCTTTTAGCGCCTGCAGGCGGCGTTCCGGCAGGTCAAAAGGCGGAAATTCGGTGAAATATTGCAGCGGGATTTCTACGGCAGGCTGTTTGGGAAAGGCGCGCATCGAAAACACCACCACGCCGCCCAACCCAATTTCTACATGGGCGTGAAAAGCGGGGTTAGTGCGCCCACTGAAGGTGATGTTATCGGCATTGGCTTTCGCCCACTGAAACACTTCGCGCGCAGCGCGGCTGTTTTCCGTACCGCCGGGAAGCTGCTCCAGATATTTGAAGAAGTTATGCCGGTTCGGATCAGGCGAATTTTTCGGCGTGTCTGCCACTGGCGGCGGATCAAGCACCATTGATTTCAGGCTGGTGAGCAGCTTTTTCAAGGCTGGCGCGCGCCGCTTGCTGAAGTCGCCAGCTTGCCGGGTCATCAGGTGCAGCGCCAGCGGCGTATCATCAAAGCGGGCGATGAACAGCGGCTTGTTCAAGTCACGCGCCATCAGCGTTTCCGCCTGCACCCATTCTGAAGTACGGGCATTGGCGGTGTACACTACCACCATCCCCGCGCAGCCATTCACCCCTTTTTCGATTTCATTTAGCCACGTCGAGCCATCAGGAATCGACTCAATATCCACCCAGCAGCGATACCCGGCTTCGCTCAGTTTGCTGACGATATATTCGGTCTGCCGGTGATCTTTGGTGCTGTGGCTGATGAACAGGTACGGCTGTTCCATAGGTTCGTCTTTCACGCGGGCGATGCTAAAAAGCATTGTAACCGATAACGGAATCGGATGCTTAAGCTGCCTTCACACCTGCGTATAATCTTCATGTCGAAAGCGCGTGTAATAAGGAAACCACCTTGAACCGTCCTGCGGGCGAAACCCCGGAACACAGGCAGGCCAAAGCCGATATCGCAGCCGCCTGCCTGCGCGCAGGCTATACGCCGGTCATTGAGGCGATTGCCCCCGGATGGCGTGCCGATGTGCTGGCGCAGCCACCGGAAGATTCTGCACTGGGGCGCATCGGCCTTTGAAGTACAGTGGAGCGGCCTCAGCCTTGAGACTGCCTGACTACGTCAGGGCGTAGGCCGGCCGTATGGC
>LMZS01000182.1 GCA_001567085.1 Chloroflexi bacterium OLB15 | reverse complement strand
CTTTTGCTAGCTGAAGCCTGCGCTCATTGCCGCCGGGCAAAGGGTTGCAGGCGATGAGCGCCACCAATGCGCGCGCCGTCCAGTACGGGCTTCCAGCCTGCTTCGCCAGCGTCAGCGCGATCTCGGCAGATTGAATAGCGAGTTCGTTTTGATAGAACCCCCATGCGCAAAAGAAAGCATGGCGTATGCCCCAGCCCGAATATCAAGCGCAAACGCTTCACGATCCCGCGCGATTGCCGCCTGCGTGCGGGTTAGCATGTCATTCATATGACCGCGTTCCCACCAGAACCGCCCCAGCGCCCCGATCATCGCCATTTCTTGCTCAGCTGCCCCGTCTGTTGTGTGCAAGTAGTCCAGCGCAAGACGGAAGTTTTCCAACTCGACGTTGAGACTGTGCAGATAATCTATGCTGTGTTGGTCAAAGCCAAGCTGCAAGACTGTTTGCGCCATTTTTAGAAAATAGGCAGCGTGAAGCGCCTGAACAGAGTCCAATTCTCCAGCCGTAATGAGCTGTTCCAGAGCAAACTCGCGAAGTGTTTCCAGCATGATGAAGCGAGGCTCTTCGTTACTGTTGGCTGCCAGTTTGATCAGGCTTTTGGCGATCAGCGAATCGAAAATTTCGTAAATATCCTGGGTTAACTCTGGCGAGCCAATGGCTTCCAGCGCCTCAGGCGCCCAACCTCCAGCGAAAACGCCTAGCCTACGGAACAGCCATTTTTCATCTTCGCTAAGCAGCTGGTAGCTCCAATTAATTGCGTCGCGCAGGGTGCGATGGCGCTCGGCAAGATCGCGCGCGCCGCCGGTAAGCAGGCTCAGGCGGTGATTCAGACGGCTTAGCAACATCGGCAGCGGAAACAACCTGATCCGCGCCGCTGCCAGTTCAATCGCTAATGGAATACCATCCAGCTCCGCGCAGATTTGGCTGACGATTTCCGTATTTTCTGGCGTGAGCAGAAATGTTGGATCAACTGTTTTTGCGCGCTGATCGAACAACTTGATCGCGTCATCAGGCAGGGACAACGACGAGATGAGAAACTGCCGCTCGCTATATAGATTCAGCGGCTCGCGGCTGGTCGCCAGCACTTTGAGATGAGGCGCTGCGCTGATCAGGTCGGCGATCAGCGGTGCGGCATCAAGCACATGTTCGAAGTTGTCGAAAATCAGCAGCGCGTGTTTTGAGCGCAGGTTATTTTTCAACGCAGCGATAATCGCGTCTGGATTGCTTTCATGGACGCCCAGCGCTTGCGCGGTAGTTTCGGCAACCAGCGCCGGATCATTCAGCGAGGCAAGCGCGATGAACGTCACGCCGTCGGGAAATGCATCCAGAAGCGAGTAGGCGACTTCAATGCTCAGGCGAGTTTTGCCCATGCCCGCAGTGCCGACCAGAGTTAGCAGGCGCGTTTCGGCATGCAGCAGGATCGAGCGCAGCGTCGTTAATTCCTGATTGCGCCCGATAAAGGTTGTCATACGCGCGGGTAAGCTGTGGGTGGGCGCAGGCGGGGCTGGTGGTGCTGCCCCCTGTAATAATGCTTCGATTTTTGCGACGGCTTCATCTCGACTGTGAACATC
>LMZS01000181.1 GCA_001567085.1 Chloroflexi bacterium OLB15 | reverse complement strand
GGCGCTGCGCGGGCGGCGGTTTACGGGTTGGCACAGGCGGGCGCCAGAATATTGATTGTGAACCGCACCATGGAGCGCGCCGAACATCTGATTGCTGACCTGAAGGTGGATGCCCGCGCGGTGACGCATGATGAGGCTGGCATGTCGGATGCGTCGCTTATCGTCAATGCGACCAGTGTAGGGTTGGCGCCGAAAATTCACGAAAGCCCATGGCCTGAAGATGTGCCGATGCCACCGGGAGCGGTTGTTTATGATATGGTGTACCGCCCCGCGCGCACGAAGCTGATGGAAATAGCTGAAGCACAGGGCAAACGCGCTGTTGGTGGGCTGGGAATGCTGGTGCGGCAGGGCGCGGCGGCGTTCAAATTGTGGACAGGTGTTGAGCCGCCGATAGACGTGATGTTTGCGGCATTGTACGAGAAGCTAGGCAGCCATGCCTGATTAGGGACAGATTTAGAAATGAGACATGACTGCTCGTGTCTGTGTGAGGGTTTTACATGATTCGATTTTTAACTGCGGGAGAGTCACACGGGCCACGCCTGACCGCGATTCTTGAAGGTATGCCTGCCGGGATACCTGTAGAGCCAGACTATATTAACCGCCAGCTTGCGCGCCGTCAGGAAGGTTATGGCAGCGGCGGGCGTATGAATATTGAGCGCGATGAAGCGCAGATCACGTCTGGTATTGCGGCCGGACTGACGACAGGCGCGCCGATTGCGATGACGGTTGAAAATCGCGATTACAAGAACTGGCGCGAGAAGGACATCACGCCGATGACCACGCCGCGACCCGGCCACGCTGACCTGACGGGCGCGATTAAGTATGGCTACAGCGATCTAAGGATTGCGCTGGAACGTGCCAGCGCCCGCGAGACGACAATGCGCGTAGCTGTCGGGGCGATCTGCATGCGTTTTCTGCAAGAGTTCGGTATCAAAATTGGCGGTTATGTAACCCAGATCGGCGCAGAAGTGGCGACGCTGGGCGCTGATTTATCGCTTGAAGCGCGCATTGAACAGGCGGAAGAAAGCGATGTGCGCTGCCCGGATACCGAGTCTACTGAGCGGATGCACGCGGCGATCCGGCAGGCGAAGATTGATAAAGATACGCTGGGCGGGGTGATGGAAATTGTGGCGATTGGCGTTCCGCCCGGTTTGGGTTCGCACGTACATTATGATCGCCGTTTAGATGCGCGCATTGTCGGGGCGATGGTCAGCGTTCATGCCATGAAAGGCGCTGAAATCGGCGCGGCTTTTGAAAACGCGGGCAAGCCAGGCTCGCAAGTACATGATGTGATTGCGTTGGGAGCAGATGGGCAGATCACCCGCACCACCAACCGCGCTGGCGGGCTGGAAGGCGGCATTACTACGGGGGAACCGATCATCGCGCGGGTTGCCATGAAGCCGATTTCGACATTGATGCGCGGCATTGGCTCAGTGAATCTGGCAAGCGGCGCAGAAGAATCTACCGTATATGAGCGCAGCGATTTTTGTGCTGTGCCGCGCGCCGTGCCGATCCTTGAGGCGATGCTGGCTTTTGTGCTGGCAGATGCGCTGATCGAGAAATTGGGCGGCGACAGCCTGGCTGAAATGCGGCCACGTTTTGAAATGCTGCGAAAAGCCAATCTTGCCGATCTGATCATGGATAACGTGGAGTGGCGCTTTGGCTATCCCGTCTGAAAATCTGGTCATCACCGGATTCATGGGCACAGGCAAATCGACTATCGGCAAAAAAATAGCGGTGAAGTTAAAACGTGAATTTGTGGACACCGATGCCGAAATTGTTAGCCGGGCGGGCATGAGCATCCCTGAGATTTTTGAGCAGCAGGGGGAAAAGGCATTCCGCTTGATGGAAACTGAGATTTGCCGCGAGCTTGCTCAGCGGGAAGGGCTGGTGATCTCGACGGGCGGCGGAATGCTGGTGAATGAGGAAAATCGCGAGTTGCTAGGCTCAAGCGGTTTTATTGTGTGCCTGATCGCCAGCCCGGAAGCATTAGAAAAACGATTGCTTGGCGCGAAAGGCAGGCCGCTGGCAGGCCAGTGGCGGGAACTTTACGAGAAACGCCTTCCGATTTACAAGGCGCTGCCGATTCAAGTAGATACCAGCAACCGCACGCCGGATAGCGTGGTACAGGAGATATTGCAGCGATGGTCGTCCTCCCGGTAAACAGCCCTGATGGGCAGTACAACATCTATATTGAATCCGGGCTTTTGAGCGAACTGCCCCGGCAGCAGGCTGAATATGGGATGAATTCGCGTATCGTGATCGCGGCGAATGAGCCTGTAGCAGCACTCTACGGCAACAAACTAGCCGCAGCTATGGCTAATGCCGCGCTGGTGACTTTTCCTGAGGGCGAAGCGTATAAGACTTTGCAGACTGTTGAGCAGATGTACGCTGAGTTTGTGGACGCAGGATTAGACCGCAGCGGCATGGTGTTTGCGCTGGGCGGCGGTGTAACCGGGGATACTGCGGGTTTTGCCGCTGCAACTTACATGCGAGGCGTGCGGTTGGTGCAAATTCCAACCACGCTGCTTTCGATGGTTGATTCCAGTGTGGGCGGTAAAGTAGGCGTGGATTTGCCGTCTGGTAAAAATCTGGCGGGCGCGTTCAAGCAGCCTGTAATGGTTTTGATCGATCCAGCGGTACTGGAAACGCTCCCTGAGCGCGAAATTCGCTGCGGAATGGCAGAACTGATCAAGCACGGGCTGATCTCGAAGCCTGACTTGCTGGAGCGCGCATTGAAACTGCATGCGCCGCCAAACTGGTTAAACGATCACAGCGTGAACCCGCGCGCTTACTTTGCCGGGCTGGCTGATCTGCTTCCGGATGCGATACAGGTCAAAATAGACATTGTGCAGGCTGATCCTTACGAACAGAATATACGCGCCTACCTGAATCTCGGCCATACGTTCGCTCATGCGATTGAGCAGGTGTCTGGCTATGCATGGCCGCACGGCGAAGCTGTAGGGGTAGGGCTGATGGCGGCGGCGCTGCTTTCGCACAGGCTGGGGCTGTGTGACGAAGATGTGGTTCTGGCTACGAGGGACGCGTTAAGAGCTGTAGCCCTGCCAGAACGGATACCGGGCTTTGATCCCGAAGCCATCTACGCGGCAATGGCCACTGATAAGAAATGGCGTAATGGTCGCCCGCGCTTTGTGCTGCTGCGGGCAATCGGCCAGCCAGAGATCGTTGAGGATGTAAGCTCGCAGGATGTGCTGCCCGTCTTGCAGCGTTTATGCAGCAAGTAAGGATTTGATGATGACTGATACCTTGAAACGCGCTTTGCTGCTGCTGCATGGCCCAAATCTGAATATGCTGGGGCAGCGCCAACCAGAGATTTATGGCACGACCACACTTGATGAAATCAACCAGCGGGTGGCTGCCCGCGCACAGAGCTATGGCGTCAAGGTGACGGCTCTGCAATCCAATCATGAAGGCCAGTTGATTGATTGGTTTCAACAGTACGGCGCTGAAATTGACGGCGCGCTGATCAACGCGGGCGCATATACACACACCTCAATTGCGCTGCGCGATGCTATTTCAGGACTGAACAAGCCTGTGGTTGAAATTCACCTCTCGAATATTCATGCGCGTGAGTCGTTTCGCCACCATTCCATGATTGCGCCGGTATGCGTGGGGCAGGTTGCCGGTTTTGGCTGGCGCAGCTATCTGATAGCGTTAGACGGGCTGTTAGGATATTTGGGGCTGGCGGACTAATTTTGCCTTTCCCCTTAAGCGCCCTCTGCGAATGTGTATACGCGGGCTGTATTTTGGTTGCGCTGGCTAATGGATTGCCCGATAAGTTTGTTAGAATCAGCAAAAGATAGTAACGACCTCAATAACTTATACTGTTGAAGGATCACCCCCGTGACATCAGGAAAGCGCGAATACGTTATGGCAACTCGCGAAAGCATCCTCAAAAGCATCGAAGACCAGCAGGTCGAATTCGTTGTGCTGTGGTTCACGGATATCACCGGCAACGTTAAAAGCGTGACTGTACCGGCTTCGCGGGTGGCAGACATCATTGATTTTGGGCTGCATTTTGATGGCTCGTCGGTTGAAGGTTATTCGCGGGTTGCGGAAAGCGACATGGTGCTGTCGCCCGATCTCAATACTTTCGTCGTGTTCCCATGGGATCCTTCTGCTGAAAAGACGGCGCGGCTCATTTGTACGGTACATACGCCTGATGGCGCGCCGTTTATTGGCGATCCGCGCAATGTGCTGGCTAAAGTATTAAGTGAGGCAGAAGCGTTAGGGTATCGCTTTAAGACCGGCATGGAACTGGAATTTTATCTATTCCGCCATGCTAAAGATGCTGCCTTGCTGCCGCTAAAGCCCTATGATGAGGCCAGTTATTTCGATATTTCTAATGACTTTGGGTTGTCTATCCGGCGCAAATTTATGCAGACGCTGGAAGCGACGGGAATCAGGGTTGATTCTTCGCATCATGAAATCGGCTCCGGCCAGTATGAAATTGATCTGGACTATGCCGAAGCGCTGGTTAGCGCCGATCAACTGCTTACCGCGCGTATCGCGTTACGCACAGTAGCCCAACGCAACGATTTACACTGCACTTTCATGCCTCGCCCCTCGGCAGATTTACCGGGTTCGGGGATGCACACGCACCAGAGCCTGCACGATCTGGAAACGGACGCCAACGTATTCGCCGATGCGGATCATGAATACGGCCTTTCCGAGACGGCGCGGTATTTCCTTGCCGGTCAGTTGTGCCACGCTCGCGCTATGTGCGCCGTATTAGCCCCGCTGGTGAATTCGTACAAGCGCCTGCTGGTCAGTTTTGAGGCGCCACTATATGTGACGTGGGCGCATGTAAACCGTGCGGGCGCAGCATTGATACGTATCCCGCATATTAAGCCGGGCAAAGAATCGCACACTCGCCTTGAATTACGCTGCCCTGATCCGAGCGCTAACCCGTATCTGGCAATTGCCGTGATGCTGGCGGCGGGGTTGGATGGCATTCGCCAGAAGATGCCGCTGCCGGAAGCGATGGAAGATACGGTGCTGCGCCGCGAACGTTCGCGGATGCGGCAGGTAGAAATGCTGCCTAAATCGCTGGATGAGGCGCTAGATGCGTTAAGTCAGGATGACGTGATCTTAAAAGCGCTGGGGCCGTATATATCGGATCGCTACCTCGCGGCAAAGGCGCAAGAGCTAGAGGAATATCATCATCAGATCACGCCGTGGGAACTGGAACGTTACCTGGGGCGATTCTAGGTGTTTGCAGCGCCACTGATCAGGTTGTGAACGCGATAAAGCGCATCTTCAGCCGCCGCCGTTTCCAGTACGACTGAAAAGCTGGCATTTGATGGGCTTTGTGACAGCGCCAGAATCTGCAACCCATCCAGCGCAACCAGCACATCCGCGATGGCGCGCCGCGCTTCGTTCATGCGCGCACCGATCACGGTAAGGATGGTTACGGGATGGAAATTCCAACCGGTCAGGCGTGGCTCAGCGTTCTGGGCGTGTTTCTCAAGCGCGATTTCGAGCGAGTGCAGAGCGTCTGGCCCGGCGCTGGTAGGAATGACAAACCCAAGAAATCCCTGCCATGAAGATTGGGCGGTAAAAACAACTTCTGCGTGAGTGCCCGCGACTTCAAAGAGAGTCTCATCAACCAGATCCATCACGCCATGTAATGCGCCACTGTGCGCCGCGAACATGCCTAGCCCGTTGATCAGCGTGACGGCTTTCAATTTCGGCGTATGTTCAACGAGTTCGGCGATGGTGGTTCCGGTACTTTGCGGCTTGAATACATTACGCACCCGCAGCGGAATACGGCGTTCTTGAAGCGGGGCGATCATGCGCGCATGCAGCAAGCGCGCCCCGAAATAAGCCAGCTCAGCAGATTCGTTGTAAGAAAGCTGTGGAATGACCCGTGCATTGTCTACGTCACGCGGATCAGCCGTCATCATGCCATCAACATCTGTCCAGATCCATACTTCCTGCGCATCGGTACAGGCTGCCAGAATGGAGGCGGTATAGTCGCTGCCGCCGCGCCCTAACGTCGTCGGCTTTCCCGCAATGGTCGCCCCAATGAAGCCGGTGATGACGGGAAGAATTTTGCGCTCCAGCATTGGGGAAAGCATATCGGCAATACGTTCACGGGTGAGCGGCAAGTTGGGCGTAGCGTTGCCGTACACGTTATCGGTCACCACAATATCTGTGGCGTCTATCGCGACGCCGCGCAACCCGTTTTGCCTTAGCAGCGCCGCGACAATACGCGCTGCCAGCCGTTCGCCCACGCCGATGATGGCATCAATTGCTTCAGGGCGTGTTTGCTGTGTTTCGGTATCGGCAAGCGCCTGGCAGGTATCTAGCATATCGAATAAAAGGCGATCAATATCAGCTTGCAGGGCAGCCCGCTCGTTGCCTCCCAGCGGTAAATGTTCGATTAATGCCAGATGCCGCGTGCGCAGCGTGCCAACAATGCGGCGGTAACCGCGACGGTTGCCTAGCTGCGCCAGCCGTGCCGCTTCCAATAAGCCGTCCGTTACGCCTTCCAACGCGGACACCACTAATAGCAGGCGTTCCCAGCGCTCGTGTTCGTATAGCACGATGCTCAAAAGCTGGGTAAGCCCAGTTGTCATCCCTACTGATGTGCCGCCAAACTTCATGACCAGCGTTGGCATGTAATTCGCCCGTAATAAACGACAAACGCGAGAACTCGCTCGCGCCGTGATGATCCCTCAAAACTGCCAGAGATTTGAAATGAAACTAGCATTTTGAGCGAAATTTGTCAATACTTTGGGGGAAGTGGGATCATGCTATAAATGTGCATCGAAACAAACATAACCCGCTTATTGGCGGGTTCTGGTATAGTGGTATACAGGGATGCGCTGTGATCTGGCTTATTCCCGCCTAACACACAAGCTTTCAAAGCACAATCAGGTAACTTAATGACAGATACTATTCTCGAAGCGAAGCAGTTGGTCGCTGGCGTGAGATTTAACAAGGTTGGCAAACTTTATCACTTTGATTACACCGGGCAGCCCGGCCTTCAGGTGGGCGATTATGTGATCGTTGAGACCACACGCGGCCGGCAAATGGGACAGGTGATGAGTTTTAAGCCGGTTGAAGATTCCGAGCGCGACATAAAGCCCATGATGCGGGTGGCTAGCCCGCGCGATTTGGTTTTACGGCAGTATTGGGAAGCGCAGCAAGCAGAGGTGCTGGAAACCGTCAAGAAACGCGCCGCAGAACTGGGCGGTTACGGCGGGGTAAAATTTATCACCGCAATGTACAACTATGATGGCACGCTGCTGACGGTGCTTTATACCACCGATGATAAGCCCAACGTGAACCGGTTGTGGAATGAGTTGAACAAAATTTACCCCGCGCAGATCGAGCTGCGGCAGATCGGCCCGCGCGATGTAGCCAAGCTGCTGGGCGGTTATGGCGCCTGTGGTGAACTGCGCTGCTGCAGCACTTTCCTGACCGATTTCAGTCCGGTTTCGATCAAGATGGCAAAGGCGCAGGGGATTTCGCTCAATCCCACCGAGATCACCGGCATGTGCGGCCGGCTGCGCTGCTGCCTTGTATACGAATATGAGCAGTATGTTGAGGCGCGGCAAAAGCTGCCGAAGAAGAACAAGCGCATTGGTACGCCGCACGGTGAAGGCAAAGTGATTGACGTGCTGCCGCTGCAAGATGCGGTTGTGGCGCTGGTAGAAGATTCGTATTACACCCTAAAACGCGAAGAAATTACGCCGCTGGAAGAGTTTGAAGCGCTGGCGAAGAAAGCCAAAGAGCCGTGCAATAAGCATGGTGATGGCCCATGTGAATGTGGGGCGAAACCGGGCAAGGCGAGCGCTGAAGCGCAGGGCGCAGGCGAAGAATCTGATGCCGCAGCCGCTGTTGATAAGGGTGGCGACGAGGAATAAGCCTGTCGGGCGATACCCCGTAAGCACACATTTAGCCTCACCAGCTTTTGCTGATTGTTGGGGATTCACGCAAATACAACAGGTCATTGCATGATGGCAACCGATTTTGTAGGGCAGGCGCAGGCATTGCGCGAACGGCTGATTGAACGCAGGCGCGATTTTCACCGCCATCCAGAGCTGGCGTTTGAAGAGGAACGCACGGCGGGCGTGGTTGCTAACACGCTGACCAATCTAGGGTTGGAAGTACAAACTGGTATTGGCAAAACGGGCGTGGTCGGCATTCTTGAGGGCGATCAGCCCGGCCTGACCGTATTGGTGCGGGCTGACATGGACGCGCTGCCGGTTCGCGAAGATACCGGCGCGGCTTATTCCAGCGAAATAAGCGGCAAAATGCACGCTTGCGGCCACGATGGGCACACTTCGATTGCGCTTGGCGCTGCTGAACTGCTGGCGCCGCTGCGCGATCAGATTCGCGGACGAATCAAATTTGTATTCCAACCTGCTGAAGAAATCGGGCAGGGCGCAGATGCTATGGTTGCTGATGGTGTGATGAATGATCCCGCGCCGGATGTTACCGTAGGGTTACATCTCTGGAACAGCCTTCCACTGGGCGTTGTTGGCATGGCGGATGGCCCGATCATGGCAGGGGCGCTCACGTTTAATATAACGATTCGCGGCCGGGGCGGTCATGCCGCTTCTCCGCACCAGACAATTGATCCTGTAGTGTGCGCCGCGCAAATTGTGACCGCCCTGCAAACCATTGTCAGCCGTAATGCCGATCCCTTTGATAGCGCGGTAGTGAGCGTTACCTGTATTGATGCGGGAGAAGCGTATAACGTGATTCCGCAGGCGGCAGAATTAAAGGGTACGGTGCGTTATTTCCGTAATGAAGTGCGCGATCTGGTTACTTCACGAATGCGCCAAATTGCTGAAAATATCGCGCTGGCGATGAACTGTACCGCCGAAGTGAATCTCAGCCCGATGACGAAGCCAGTAGTGAATAATTCCGCTGTGCGTGAACGACTGCTGCCCGTTTTTGAGAATATTCTGGGAGCAGACAAGATCGAGGCGATTCGCACAATGGGCGCGGAAGATGTAGGTGTGTTTATGACCGAAGTGCCGGGGGTTTACTTCTTTGTTGGCGCAAAAGATGAAACCGCCGACAGCTACTACCCACATCACCATCCCCGATTTACAATTAATGAAGAAGCCTTGCCGCTGGGGTTGGCGCTGCTTACCTCAGCGATTGCGGAATACGTACTGCCCTAGGCCAAAAAATGCCTCAACGCTCCGTTTTTCGCTGGAAGGAAGGTCGTGGCTGGCTGGTGCTGGCGAGCGGTGCTTCTACCGAAGTGCGCGGTATGGCGCTAAACCGCCTCGCCGCTGATGGCGGCATTGCCTGTGTCGCGGTAGGGCGAGATAACACGGCAGCAGATGCGATTCTGGATGATTTCGCTGATCTGGGCGCGCCATCTGGTTATGTAGTGGATCTTCAAAGCGAAGATGATGAAACTTTGCTCAGCCGTCTTGGAGAAGCGGGGCTGATTGTGCTGAGCAGTGAGAATACGCCTTCAGAAGCGCGTTCAGAGCTGGTTGGCGCGGCGATTGAAGGGATCACGCAAGCTTATCAAAATGGCGCGGTCATTCTCGCGGAAGGCAGCGCGGGCGTTGTGTTTGGCTTGCAGCTTTATGATCTTGATGACGTTGCAGGCTTTAACTGGCTGGAAGATGCTATTGTGCTTCCGGGTGTAGAGCTTGAAGGGGTCGAGGCGTTCGCCACGAATGCATTGCAAGAGTACCCGGATCGTTTAGCGGTCATGATCGGCGATCAATCGGCAATCGCTTTTGGTGGTGATGGGCAAATAGAAGCATGGGGTCTTCAGCAAATAACGCTGCGGTTGGGCGCGGCGTTCGGGCAAAACTCTGAGGGATAAACAATATGCCAGTAACCATTCTGGTTGGCGCACAGTGGGGTGACGAAGGTAAAGGGCGGGTAGCAGATTGGCTGGCCGCCGATTCTGATATTGTGGCGCGTTATGCTGGCGGTGATAACGCCGGGCATACGGTAGTTGTTGGCGAACAGGTTACTAAACTCCGGTTGATGCCGTCCGGTATTTTGCAGGATCATGTAACGTGCGTGCTGGGTAACGGGCAGGTGGTTAACCCGATTTCGCTGCTGAAGGAAATGGATGATCTGGCCGCAGCGGGCATAGACGTAACCCCTCACCGCGTCATCTTAAGCACCCGCGCGCATATTATTACCCCGGCGCATATCGCCTTAGATAAAGCAGATGAGATGGCTCGCGGTAAAAGCGCGATTGGCACGACGCAGCGGGGTATTGGCCCGGCATATATGGATAAGACCGGGCGCACCGGCATTCGCGCAGGGCAAATGCGGGATGTTGAGCAGTTTGCCGAAGCTTTATACCAACATATTCGGGCTGCCAATGAAAAGCTGGCCTATCTTGGGGCTGAGCCGCTGAACCCCCAGCAGGCGGCGGAAGAATACTTAGAGGCGGCCGTTCGGCTGCGGCCATATTTACAAGATACCGCGCTGTATGTGAACCGGCGGTTGAAGGATGGGGCGCGGGTGCTGTGCGAAGGCGCGCAGGGCAGCCTTCTCGATCTCGATCATGGCGACTACCCTTTTGTGACCAGCTCTTCGCCAACCGCAGGCGGCGCGCTAACCGGGCTTGGCTTTGGCCCGATGAGCGTGGATCGCGTGGTTGGAGTTGCTAAAGCCTATGCAACACGGGTGGGTTCTGGCCCGATGCCTACTGAGCTGAACGACGAGATCGCGGATCGTTTGCGGGGAACTGGCGAGAATTTTTGGGATGAGTATGGGACGGTAACGCGCCGCCCCCGCCGGTGCGGTTGGTTCGACGCGGTAATGCTGCGCTATACGGCGATGATCAATGGTTTTACTGAATTGATTCTGACCAAACTGGATATTTTGACCGGATTGGATGCAATCCGCGTGGCGGTTGCTTATGAACTTGATGGGCAGCGCATTACTGAACCCCCAAGCCGGATTGAAGAATTGGAACGCGCGGCGCCGGTTTACGAAACTTTCTCAGGGTGGTCTGAGCCGATTGATCGCGCGCGTACTGCCGGAGACTTGCCGGAAGCAGTGCTGACTTACGTGAAACGCTTGGAAGCGCTGGTTGAGGTGCCGATTCGCACGCTCAGCGTTGGCCCAGAGCGCGATCAGCTTGTAGATCTTTCGGGATCGTAATCATCATGGAAAGCGGCACATATGCCTTCCAGATGGATGCCCCTGTCGCTTACCCGCCGAGACGGGTGGTGTCGCTGGTGCCAAGCGTTACCGAATCGCTGTTTGATCTTGGCGTAGGCGATAGGCTGGTAGGTGTCACTGATTATTGTGTGCGCCCGGAAGCGCAGACCTCACGGCTTCCACGCATTGGCGGCACAAAGAACCCCGATATAGATCGCATCCTCTCGTTGAATCCTGATCTGGTCATCGCCAATCAGGAAGAGAATCGCCGCGAAGACGTAGAACGGTTACGGGAAGCAGGCGTTGCCGTATGGGTGACGTTCCCCAGAACGGTGCGCGATGCATTAAACCTGTTATGGGCGATTATGGAAGTTTTTGACGAAGCCGGCATGGTTGAGCGCGTGCGAGCGATAGAATGGACGTGCGACTGGCTGGAACGGTTGGCGCAGCAGCGCGAAAATAATGCGTTGAGGGTGTTTGTGCCGATCTGGTTTGATCCACTTATGACCTTTAACAAAGATACTTATGCGCATGATTTGCTGCGCATATGTGGCGGCACGAACGTCTTTGCTGATCGCGAGCGTATGTATCCTCTGGCAGCGGATCTGGGGGAAGCCGCGCCGCTGGCGGCGGATGATCCAAAAATTTCAGGTCGTGATATACGCTATCCACGCGTTACACTAGAAGAAGTGATTAATACGCAACCTGATGTAATATTATTGCCTGATGAACCATTCTCTTTTGACGAGAGTCACCGTGAGCAATTCCTTGCTATTGAGACGCCAGCAGCGCACGGTGAGCGTGTCCATCTCATTGATGGATCGCTGCTTACATGGCACGGCACCCGAATTGCCCGCGCTTTTCAGGATCTGCCCCCGCTGCTTTACAAGGAAGACTAGACCTGATGGATAACTCTGACCTTTTTGCTGTACTGCGTGACGTGATTCATGACCTTAAGCAGCCATTGACCGCCGCAAAGGGCTATATTGAGATCGTGCAGTTCAAGGGCGAACTCAATGAGGATCAACTTAAATACAGCGAAAAGGCAATCGCCCAACTAGAGCGCATGGAAGCGGACGTTAACAACCTGCTTGAAATGGCGTGGCTGGAAGCTGATTTGCCGCTGAACCCTGATGTAGTACGCCTTTCGCATGTGATTGAGCGCGCATTTGAAGTGACCCAGTATCAGGCGGAGCGGGCGGGCATTACCGTGAAGATGGGGTTTGACAAGCGCGGCGACGCTGTTGAGGGCGATCAGCGGCGGCTGATTCGCGTTGTGCAAAATCTGATAAGCAATGCCATCAAATACAATCGCCCTGATGGCAACGTGGCGATCATGCTGGAGTCGCATCCTGATCATGTGATCCTGATCGTGAAAGACAACGGCCTGGGCATTCCCCCTCAGGATATGCCTTTCATCTTTGATCGCTTTTACCGCTCACGTCGTGATGAGCTTTCGCGGATTGAAGGCAACGGGCTAGGCTTAGCGATCACACGGGGCATCGTAGAACGGCATGGCGGCGAAATAAACGTTCAGAGTGAACTGGATCAGGGGTCAACATTTACTGTGATTCTGCCGCGCAAATATAACCCGCAAAAGCGAAGCGCGGTGAACGAATCGCTGGATGGCGTTGACGACGATGCACAGGAACCGAACGATGACCCTGAACTGGATGCCGATGCTGAGGGCGCTGAGTGATATTTCGCTTGCGATAGGTTGTGACAAACGGTACAATTGACCCGCTGCAATTCTGATTTACGGAGGCTGGCGTGCGGCGACTAATCATCTTACTAGCAATTCTGGTGATCCTGATCATTAGCGGCGGTTTGACCGCAATGATTGCTTCATCGGCAAATGGCGCTGCTGACTTTTTGCCTGTGCTTACCATTACGGCAGACCCGAACGCATCTTCAACGATGATGCAGCCCTGGAAAGCTGAGCAGATGTTCCTTTTCCTCGGCTTCGTTGTAACAAGTTTAATTGGCATGGCGGCGCTGCTGGCGATTGTGTTCTGGCTGTTGGATCGCAGCATGCAGAACACCGCGCTTAAAGAGGGCGGGATTGTTCCTAACGCTGGAACGACCATTGAAGTCAGAAATGCAGATAAACTGCCAGCCAATACCTCTGGAACTGCAAGTTAAGCTGTAATTAAAATACGCACGGCTGGTAAGTTCATCAAGCTGTAGCTTGTTTGGAGTTTTGAATCATGGCGAAGTCGCGGTGGTTTGCGCCGCTTGCGCTGACGACTGCTTTGCTTACCGTTGGCCTGATCGTGTTTGGCGCGGTCGTTCGTGTAACCGATTCTGGCCTCGGCTGCGGTAATCATTGGCCGCTGTGCAATGGCACTATTTTTCCACCTTTAGACAATCTCACTGCATGGATCGAATGGCTGCACAGGCTGTTCGCGCTGCTGATCGGCATTTTCGGGATGATCACCCTGATCATTGCGATCATCGCTTTTCGCAAGCGCAACCGGGCGGTGCTGATCGCTACCGTAATTGCGGCGACCCTGTTTTTTATCCAAAGTATGCTTGGGGCGCTGGTCGTGGTTTTGGATTTGCCGCCCACGTTTGTTACGCTGCATCTGGGAACAGCGATGCTGCTGCTGGCCGCGCTGGTGGTTGCTGCTTTACTGGCGGTTTACAAGCCGGATGCACACTATCAGACCGATAAATTTACGACGCTGACCTATGCGACGACTGCGCTTTCGCTGGTGATCATTCTGACTGGCGCACTGGTGCGCGGCAGCGGGGCAACGCTTGCCTGTACGACTTGGCCGCTGTGCAACGGCAGCCTTCTGCCAGCTGAGGCCGGGCAATGGGCGATGATCCATATGTTCCATCGCTTTGCAGTGGCGGCGCTGGGGGTTGCGGTGGTGATGGTGGTGTGGATGGCATTTTCGCTGAAACGCCCTCGCCGTATTAAGCTGCTGGCGCTGGCGGCTGGTGGCTGCTATCTGGCACAGGCTGCCGTTGGCGCGATGTTTGTGTTTTCATCTGCGGCTCCGCTGTGGGGGGCGCTGCATGTGCTGTTTGCAGCGCTGACGTGGATTCTCTTTGTCAGTTTGAGTGTATTTGAAGCGATGAATACACGAGAAATTGCATTGGAGGCTGCGGCTTGGCAGTCCAATCCCGCACTCAACTAAATAATAAGCCGTCTTTCATCCGCACTTTGCGCACGTATCTGGAACTGACAAAGCTGCGCATTGTACTGCTGCTGTTATTCACAACCGTCACTACGATGGTGGTTGCCGCTGGCGGTATTCCTGAACTGGTCATTCTGGTGCCAACGCTCATCGGCGGGACGCTTTCTGCTGCTGGCGCCAGCGTCATTAATCAGTATCTTGATCGCGATCTTGATATCAAGATGTCGCGCACATCACGGCGGCCGATTCCATCGGGACGGGTGAAGCCGATAAACGCGCTGTTGTTTGGCCTAGGTTTGATTGCCTGGTCAACGTTCATCCTGTGGATATTCGTCAACCCGTTAACCAGCCTTCTGGCGCTGGGCGGTGCAATTTATTATGTCGTCATCTACACCATGCTGCTGAAGCGCAATACGGTGTTGAACATTTTGATTGGCGGCGGCGCAGGCGCAATGCCGGTGCTGGTAGGTTGGTCGGCGGTAACCGGAACGCTGAGTTTCCAGCCGTTCCTGTTGTTTGCCATCGTGTTTTACTGGACGCCGCCGCACAGTTGGGCGCTGGCGCTTTTGGTGAACACCGATTACGCCAAAGCCAATGTGCCGATGATGCCGGTTGCGCGCGGCGAAGATGTGACCCGAAGCCAGATTTTATGGTATTCCGTGCAGTTGTTAATTGTCAGCCTGCTGCCGGTGCTATTTTCGATGCTGGGGGCAATTTACCTGCTCGCTGCTTTGGCGCTGGGGATCGGGCTAGTATATCAGTCGGTGAAACTGATGCAGAACAAGGATGGCGCTACTGCCCGCCGCGTATATAAGTTCTCAACCATGTATCTTGCTTATCTTTTCATGGCGATGATACTGGATGTGTTGATTCTCTAGAACTGGAATTTGCTTGTGAACCGTAAAACGCTAATCAGCCCGCCGGTACTGCTCGTGCTTGTGATGCTGGCCGCCATAACCGTCGTCTTTGTGATTGTGCTGCTCACTTCTTCAAATGAAACTGATCCGGGCATGACCCCCGATGATTACAATGCGCGTGGGGCTGAACTGGTTGCGATGGGCAATTCCGAAAATGGGGCGCAGCTCATTGTTTCAAAAACCTGTACTGCTTGCCACCGTGATGAGGCTGGCAGCGTTGGCCCATCTTTTACGGGCATCGTTGATTATGCGGGTACGCTGCGCCCCGGTTTTACCGCTGAGGGGTATTTGCTTGAGTCTATTCTCGATCCTGGCGTATACCTCTACAACAACTATTCCAATTCAATGCCAGCATTAGGGACGCAGCTTTCAGATCAGGAACTGGCTGATATTATGGCTTACCTGATGACCCAGCACGCCCAATAAGCAATGTATCTGGATTCGTTTACGCTTGCCGCGTTGGTGGATGAACTGCTTGATACCATCGCTGGCGGGCGAATTCAGGATGTGATTGACGTTGATGAAACCGGCATAGGGCTGGAAATCTACGGCAATCATCGCCGCCACTATCTTTACCTGAGCGCGAATAACAACCAGCCGCGCGTGCATTTGATGCCAGACAAACTGCGTCGTGGCTTGCCCAAACCAACGCAGATGGGCTTATTGATGCGCCGCTTTGTTGAAGGCGGCACAGTTGCGCACATTAGCCAACCTGAATGGGAGCGCATTGTTACCCTCGATGTTGAAGGCGCTGAGGGCGATATTCAAATTGTTGTCGAGCCGATGGAGCGCCGCGCGAATCTCCTGCTGCTAAAAGACGGCATTATTCAGGATTGTATGCGGCGTGTTCCCTCACAGGTCAATCGTTATCGCACGCTCCTGCCGAATCAGCCGTATCAACTGCCTCCCCCGCAAACGAGTAAAATCTCGCCGTTTACGGTTTCCGCCACTGAATTGACTGCCTTTTTTGCTGAAGCAGAGCCAAAAGCAAAAGCACAGCAGGCGCTCACCGGCCGCTTACTTGGCGTGAGTCCTCTGCTGGCGCGCGAGGCGCTTCATGCCGCTGGATATTCGGCAGATGCGCGTGCCGATCAGGTGGATGCGGGGCGCATATTCCTCGCCCTCCAGCGCCTTATAGAAGCCCTGAAACGCCGTGAATGGAAGCCTGGTGTTGCTGAAAACCCGCCGCGCGAACGGGCATTTAGCGTGTATCCGCTGGCTACCATTCCGAACTGGCGCCCCGTAGAAAGCGTTAGCGCTGCATTGGCCTGGTATTATGATGCGCCTGTAGGCATTGATGCCTATGATGCTGCGAAACAGCCTGTGCGTGATGCGATTGCTGAAGGCGTGGCGAAGTTAAGCGCCAAGATCGCTTCCTTAAGCGCCTCGCTGAAAGATGACAGTGAGCGTGAAGCGCTGCGGCAAAGCGGGGAATTGATTCTGGCGTATCAATATACGTTAGCTCCCCATCAAACTGAGCTGCGCGCGCAGTACGATCCTGATGCCCCGGAGATGGTGATCCCGCTGGATACCACGCTAACCCCGTTGGAAAATGCTCAGCGTTATTTTGATCGCTATAACCGCGCTAAACGCGCGCTGGAAGATGTGCCTGGCTTACTGCGTGATACACAGGCGGAACTGGCTACCGTACAGCAGCTTGCTACTGATCTTGAACTGGCATCTAACTGGCCGGAAATTGATGAAGTACAGCAGGCTTTGCAGGCGCGCGGCTTGTGGCGCGGGAAGCCGATGCAGAAAATCGGCGGTGGCAAAAGTGCCCCGCTGCGCGTGGTAACTGACGATCAATTTGTGATCTGGATTGGGCGCAACAGCCGCCAGAATGAGCAGGTCACCTTTGACAAAGGCAGCCCCGCAGATTTATGGTTACATGCGCGTGGGGTTCCCGGCGCACACGTGATCATCAAGTTTGATGGCCGCCCGTTTCCTGAAGCCGTGATAGAACACGCCGCTGCTTTGGCGGCCTATTACAGCGCACTACAAGCTGAAACCCGCGCGGAAGTAGATGTGACTGAACGAAGGCATGTAAAAAAGATGCGTTCTGGCGGGCAGGGAATGGTGACTTATCGTAATGAGCGCACGATTTCAGTTGCGCCAGAAAAGGGAAGCGCTTAGCCTGATTTATTCTGCTTTCATGACCCGCCACGCGGCTTCAAGCACCGCCGATGGCTGAATTTCACGGACGCACGGATGATTTTCCGGGGCATCTCCGCGCCAATCCAGAATGCGGCAGGGGCGACAGCCAATTGTTGAAGTGACAACAGCATGCCGCGCAGGCTTTCCCCAGGGCCCAAACTCGACAGGATCAGCAGGGCCAAACAGGGCGACGCTTGGTGTTTTCATGGCGGCGGCAATATGCAGCGGGCCGCTATCTGGCCCAAGCACAATCGTGGCGCGCTCATATAAGGCCGCCAGCGTATGCACATTGGTATCTCCGGCAAGGCTATAACCGGGGGGCTGCATTAACGCCTGTATACGTTGAATGAGCGGCGCTTCCGCATCACCGCCTGTGAAGAGCAGGGTGCCTTCCAACTGCTCGGCCAAAGTTGATCCGACCCACGCCCAATCAGCGTCATTCCACAATTTAGAAGCGGCGCCAGAACCGGGATGGATGATGATCAACGGCTTATTCTGATCAATGCCGCGTTCAGCGAGGTAGCTGGTGACCCATTGCCGCTCGGCGTCAGAAACGAACATCTGCAAGGCGAGATCGGTCGCCGCTGGCATTGCCCGTTCGGCGGCGTGTGCCACTAATCGGGCATTTTGCAGGGCGGCATGCTCGTTTACCAGCGTGACTGTTTCATTCAAGAACCGGCGGGTTTCCGGCAAATCGTAACCGATGCGGCGGGAAATGCCTGCCAGTTTTGCCAGTAATGCTCCCCACCAGTGATCTGGTCTTAAGATCACCGCGCTTGTGTAGCCGATGCGGCGAATCATACGCGCTGCGCTTAAGAGTTGGACATACGGCGCTTGCGCGCTGGTTTTTTCAGATTTGGTAAAGCCGGGAAATGGAAAGGTGATCACCTGATCCACATCCGGGTTTTCTAACAGAACATCGGCTGACCATGTGCCGACAAGCATATGAATCTCCAGCGACGGGTTTGTTTGTCGCAGCCAGTGCAGCGCGGGAGTGGTCAAGAGCAAATCGCCCAGATGGTCAGGGCGAATCAACAGGATTCGATTTTGCGGATGCCTGTGATCTGGAACGGGTAAAAAGCCCAGCACGTTCATCATTTGCTGGCGAATTTGATGCTTTAACGCTTTGTGATGATAGGCTTCTGTGAGCGCACGATTCCGCCGGACAAGCGCATCTCTATCCATCAGCAAGCGTCCGTAAAACGGCAGTCAAATTGGGGATGATGGCTGACCAATCATATTGGCTGGCGGCGACTTGCTGCGCTTTTTCGCCCAATCGCTTGCGTTCTGATCGGTCACGCAGCAGATCAATAATGGCCGCAGCAAAGCCGGACGCATCATTTTCGATGCGCATTGCTGATATCGCATCGCTGCTCAACCCTTCAGCGCCGAGCGATGTAGACACAATCGCGCAGCCTGCGGCCATCGCTTCCAGCAGCTTTAAGCGTGTTCCTGAACCCATCCGCAGCGGCGTGACATATACACCAGCGCTTCTCAAAAATGGGGTGACTGAAGCAACCCAACCCGTTACTTCAATATGCGGGTTTCCAGAAAGGGCGGTCAGGCTGCCATGCGGTTTCTGCCCAACGACATACAGTTTACAATCGTCAATTTCGGCGGTCACGCGGGGCAATACTTCGTCACAGAACCAGAGCATTGCATCTACGTTTGGCCGGTAATCCATCTTGCCTGTGAATACCAGCGGGTGCTGCCCTAAATCCAGCGTTTCGCTCGCCTGCTGGTAATCGGCAGTGAAAATGCCGTTTGGCACCACCGAGATTTTGTGATCGGGGCGGAACTGGCTGAGCACCCGCGCATCTTCTTCGGATACGGCGGTAACGGCATCCGCGCTGCGGCATATGGCTGATTCAAAGCGCCAGATGCGGCCAACCTGAATCTGTGAATACAGCGCTGCTGGTCGCCGCCTCATGCTGCCTTTATCCACCGCTGCGATACGCTTTTGTAACAGATGCTCTACATTTGCAGCATCATATATTTGCTGACAGTTTGGCTGAAGTGCACGCGCCTGCTTCATCAGGATCGCAGTTTCCAGACCAATATACAGCACGAAATCATACGTTTTGGCTGCCATCAACTGCTTGAGTTTCGCGCGTATTTCGCTGCTCTCCAGCCGCTGCGCGATGTCTGGTTGCGAAGACGTGAACAGTGCTTGCAGGCGCTCACGTTTGGAGCGCGCAGGGGTTGAGGCGGTGGTGATGCTGGCACAGTAATTGACCAGTGGGGTTGTTCGCGGCTGTACCGAATCGTCGTGATAGGCAAGCAGATCAATTTCCAGCGGGAAGTTCGCTGCATAATCCTTCAACCCACGCAGCAACCCATAAGCCCGAAGCCCGCTGCCACTTTGGGGCGGATAGGGTAGATTAGGGGTAATCAGTAATAATCGCTTCACGCGATAGCCTCATATACTTTGATGGCAACTCGCGCAGTTTTTTCCCATGTGAAGGTGGATGCGCGTTGTAACCCAGCCTCAACCTGCCGAGCGCGCCATGAATGATCATGGTATGCCTTCAACATCGCCTGCGCGATTTGCTCAGAATTTTCTGGTTCTACTTGAATACCTACATCGCCAACCACTTCCGGCAGCGATGACCGGTTGCTCACAATCGGAACTGTCCCGCAGGCCATCCCCTCAAGCGCTGGCAGGCCGAAGCCCTCGTAAAATGATGGCGTGACGATAGCAAGCGACTGATGATACAACGTTGGCAGCGCCGTCAACGGGGCGTGTTCAATCAACTGAACCTGTTTTTCGAGATTGAGCGTTTTAATCCTGTTTAGTGTTTCTTCATACATCCAACCGCGCGTCCCCGCCAACAGCAGCGGCGGCGCGTTTTCCATGCGGGCGCTCACCATCTTGTAGGCTTCCAGCAGGCCGATGATATTTTTGCGCGGCTCAAAAGTGCCGAGAAATAGCCAGTAGCTTGCGGGGAGATTAAGCGTCTTTCTCCAATACGCGATATTTTCTGGTGATGGAATTTTGAAATCGGGATCAACGCCTAGCAACTGGACGGTGATCTTATTTTCTGGCACGCCGAGCATGCTCACCAAATCTTGCTTGCTGGATTCGCTGATCGTCAGGATGTGATCTGCGTGGCGCGCAGCATATTCGATCTGATCGTTGTAATAGCGACGGCTTTCGGCAGTAAGATGCTCAGGGTAACGCAGGAAAGTTAGGTCATGGATACTCGCTACGTGACGCCGCGCGCCGCGATAAGGCGGAATAAAATCTGTGGAGTGCAAAACGTCCAGCCGTAATCGAGTCAATTCCAGGCTTAACAATGAGCGCTCAAAGCGATGATGGCAAGGCGTCCATAGCGGCACAGCCTGCATATTGGATGGCGCATGAAAATCCGCCTGTTTACGGCTGTAGAGCACCGTGTAGCGATTATGCTGATCCAATTTGCTGAGCGCCTGGGTAAGCCGGGTGATATAGGTGCTAATTCCGCCTTGACGGTAATACGTCAGGCGATGGTCTAAGCCGATATGGGTCATATGGCAAGTATAACTTTGGGCAGAAGGCGAGTCTAGTGACGGCTGATCTGGTTATAGAACAGCTTAGGCGGCAAACTGCGAATTACAGATACCGTGCGAAGATGGCTGCAAGCGTGCCGTCCGCCTGCATGGCTTCCAGCGCGCGCTGGATTTCGTCGCCTAAGCGCGTTCGCTCTATCCGGGAAGCTATGGCGTAAGGCAGCACAGTAACCTCATCTATCCGGGCTGCCCACTCAGGATGATCCCGCAGATATAGGCTGGCAGCCGCATGATCAATCAACGCTGCATCGGCCTCACCAAGTCGAACAGCATCTAGTGCGATACCGTTTGTTTCATAGGGACGAACTTCAAAGGCAGGGATTCGGCGTTCCCAGCGATTGGCTTCTGTTTGCGCGCCACTTCCCAGCGCAATTGCCAGCGTCTTTCCAGCGATGTCATCCATATGGTGGATGCTTGCCCCCGTTGGGCTGACGAGCATCAAACCTGCATTGAAATACGGCGCGGAATAGCGCACCCGATCCATACGGGAAGGATTAGGGACTAGCGCTGAAATGAGTATATCCACCTGATCGGTTTGTAAGGCATCGTATAAACCGTCATAACCCAGGGGAATGATGCGCACTGGCAGATTAAAATAGCTGCCTAAGGCGCGGGCAATTTCAACATCAATGCCGCTAAATGCTTCTTCTTCCAGCATGCCAAATGGCGCGAAACTTACATCTATGCCAACCCGCAGCTCACCTGTTGGCGCCAATACTTCGGGCGGGCGCATCAGGCGGCGAATCACCCGATAGCCGCCATAGATGATCACAGCTAAGGCGATGATCGCGACAGTTGTGATTAGCGCGCGGCGGGCGGGGGATACCACAGCGCTTCTCCAATATTGATGCCGCGTGAATAGGCTTGCAGTGCGTTATAGAGCGGATGCGGCTGAAATTCGGTGTCTAGCAGCGTAAACCTGTCTGGATAGCTGTAGGTGGGGTAGGGGTAGCGCAGCACCCAGTTACACACCTTTTCTGCCCAGTCCCAGTCTGCTGCGGTTTCATAGGCTTGCAGCGTATAGGCGATGCGATCTGACGGGCTGACGGCGTATGCCCATCGCTCACTATCGTTCCAGCCCATTTCGGTGATATAGACGGGTTTATCACCATCGTCATTTTCAACCATGATTTCACGGAGTAATTCGGCACGACGGTAATTCAAGCGATCCGGAGCAGGGGCATCATTGGCGGGCTGGGTAAAGCCATAGGTGTGCATAGCCAGGGCGTCAAAATTGGCGGCAGCGCCAGCGTCGTACAAGGCTTGCAAATAATCCAGATCGTTCATCGCCGTTGCGCTGCCCGGCGGCTCTAAATTTGGCGCCAGCGGGGCGGCCAGAATTTCAACATTTGGATTGGCGGCGTGGGCTGCTGGATAAACCGCTGCTAAAAGCCGCGCATAGCCTTCTGGCGAAACCTCGCGGTAGCCCCACTCAAAGGCTAGATTCGGCTCGTTCCAGATGATCAGGCGATCTATGATGCCAGCGTAGCGGCTGGCAAAGGCGGCCACGAAATCGGCAAATTCGTCAAAACGATCTTCAGGCAGGGTGTTCAGCGTCGTCCGTTCGTCAGCTTCTGGCTGCGCCCAGGCAGGCACAAAACCCATACGCGCGATGATCTGAATCCCCTGATTTTCGGCATGACGGACGATACGATCCACATTTGCCCAGTTGTATTGCCCTTCGCTAGTTTCAATATAAGCCCATGGAAAGAATTCAACGATGGTATCTGCGCCCATTTCCCGCACCATTTGCAGCGAACGTTGAATCTTCCATTCGTCCACTTCATCTATCAGGCGGGTATGCACGCAAAGCTGAGGATGCTGCGTTTCAACCGTTTGGGGGTCACCTAAGACCGCGCGCGGTAGAGCGGGGGCGATCAGGCTAAAAGCGATAATTGCCAGTGCGATGCGCGGAATCCAACGCAGGGCACTGGGCGCAAGGGCGCGAAACTTTGTTTGCATAGCGCAATCATAGTGGAAAGTTGCAGGTTGTTACCAGCCAGAGATTTTTTGGAATCGGTGCATGCAAGTGTTATTATTATAGAACATATATTCGATTTTCGTGTTTGGGGATGAATACTGATGGCACACTCTACACCTACGCTCAGTCTTCAAACGGCGCGGCGGTTGGCGGTTACTAAACAGCAGTTGACCGGCGCTGTCACGCGAAACGATGCGGATGGGATTCTTGATGTTTTGCGCGGGATTCGCTGCCTACAGCTCGATCCGATCAGCGCGGTTGCGCGCAGCCATCGGCTGGTGCTGTGGAGTAGAGTAGGGCAGTATGATGAGGCTTTTCTGGATAAGCTGCTCTGGCAGGATCGCGCCTTATTTGAATACTGGGCGCACGAAGCATCGATTGTTCTAACCGAAGATTATCCTTTTCATGTTGCTATGATGCGCCAGTATCGTGAAGGCAATATGGAGTGGTCGGCGCGCGTGCAGCAGTGGATGTCGAAGAATCAGGAATTACACGACTTTATTCTGGCGGAACTTAAAAAGAATGGTCCCATGCTTTCACGGCAGTTTGATGCTGAAGGCATTCACCCTGAAGGCTGGGTTTCAACAGGATGGACTTCCGGACGTAATGTGAGCAGGATGCTCGATTTCCTGTGGATTAGGGGCGTGATTTCCGTTGCTGGTCGTTCCGGCGGTCAAAAAGTATGGGATTTAACAGAGCGCGTGTTCCCCCAGTTCGTGAGCGCTGAACTGCCTGCGCGTGAAGAAATGGCCGAGATGGCAGTGGAACAAGCCCTAAAATCTTTAGGTGTCGCCACACGCCAGAACATAGATATCCATTTCATTCGCAGGCGCTATCATGAACTACCGCAAACGGTGCAGCGTTTGGAAGACGCGGGGCGCATTGTTCGCGTGAATATTGATGACGCCGGGAATAGCCTGAAGGGAACATGGTATGTTCATGCCGATGATCTCGCGCTTGCAGATCGGTTAGCTAAAGGCGAGTGGCAGCCGCGCACAACCATGCTTTCGCCGTTCGATAATCTGATCTGTGATCGCACCCGAACACGGACGTTGTTCAACTTTGATTTCACGATTGAAATTTATGTGCCTGCTCACAAGCGGAAGTATGGCTACTACGTGCTGCCGATCTTGCACGGCGATCAACTGATTGGGCGGGTAGACTCGAAGTTCAATAAAAAAGAGGGGCGCTACGAAGTCTATAACGTTTATGCCGAAGCTGATGTGCCGAAAGATGCGGCAGTAGGGAAAGCAATTCGCGCCAACATTGAAAATCTGGCGGGATTTATCGGCGCGAAGGAAATACAGTTTGGCGAAAATGTGCCGAAATCATGGCGCAAGGCGCTGCAATGAGCGCTGGCTTAAGCAGAACATAATGAGGCACCCAACGCTTGCAGCGCGGCTTCCAGATCTGCATGGGAAGCCTGCCCGCTGCCTTGCGCAAGCGCGGGTTGGCCGCCACCGCGCCCCCCAAACTTTTCGAGCAGCTGGTTCAGCAGCGCGGGCATATCTAAAGTGATGTCAGCGCTGCGGGCGAAAACCAGATTAGCGCGCTCGCCGCTGCTTCCTAGAAGCGCAACCACGCCGGGATAAGCTGCCAGACGCGATGCCAGCATGCGTAAGTTGCCTGCGCCCCGCCCTTCAAATGTGGCGCAAATCAAGCCGAAAGTGCCGCAATCTTTGGCGGTACGGATGAGCGCGTCTACCTCAAAATTGAGCAGCGATTCCTGAGCCGTTTTTAGGGCGCGCTGGCTGCTCTTGAGTTGATCTTGCAACCGGCCGATGGCTGTGGGTATTTCTTCGATGCCAACCGTCAAATCGGCGGTCAATTGATTTGCCAGCACATTTTTTAGGGTGTAGTCGCGCAAAGCCCGACCCCCGCAGGCAAACTCAATACGGGTTTTGCTGCCCCGCTTTTCGGCGCGTAAGACCTTGATCATGCCAATTTCGCCCGTTTGCCGGATATGGGTTCCGCCGCAGGCCGTTGAATCGAAACCCGCGACCTCAATTACGCGCAGCCCGCCCGTGAGCAGGTGCTCTGGCATTTTTCGCATACGCACATCCCCAGATTTTTCGGGATCAATGATGCGTGCCGTCACCGGTCGATCTTCCCATATAATTTGGTTCGCGAGTGTTTCTACCGCTTGAATGGTTTCTGCTGAAACCATTGGCGAATCCAGATCAATGGTCAGGCTGGCATCGCTTAAATGAAAGCCGACAGTGTTTAAGCCTGCGGTTTGTACAAAAGCCTGCGTCAGAATATGCTGACCAGTGTGCTGCTGCATATGATCAAATCGCCGCCCCCAGTCAATTGAGGCATTCACCTGATCTTCGGTTACAGGCTGATCAACCACGTGCAGCACGGCTTTATCACTCTCACGAACGATCACATCAATCACCCGCGCAGCGCCGATCAGGCCGGTATCGTGGGGTTGGCCGCCTCCAGTAGGGTAGAAATAGGTGTGATTCAATACCAGCGCCGGATGCCCCTCAACATCTGTTCGCTCGATGATAGTGGTATTAAAGCTGCGCGTGTATGAGTCGTCATAATACAGCCGGTGCATGGATACGCCCCTACGCGGAAAGATAATAGATGTCACAAACTTCTAGAGGCTATAGTATCGCAATAATTGGGATTGCGGTCTGGTCTACTACCCCTATTTTTATCGGTTATTTGATCAGCCATTATGGGATGCCCGCGCTTTTGCTCTCTTTATGGCGAAATATCCTGGTGTTTGCCGCGCTTGCCCCGCTGCTGCTGATTGTGAAACGCCCTCTACTGCGAATTGATAAATCACAAATTCGCTTCTTCATGTTCTACGGGCTGACTTTAGCGCTGTTTAACTCGATCTGGACGGTTTCTGTAGTAGCCAATGGCGCTGCTGTAGCAACGGTATTGGCATATAGCTCCGCAGGCTTCACTGCTATTTTTGCATGGTGGTTTTTTAGAGAAAAACTAGGGCTGCCTAAAATTGTGGCAGTCACGCTTAGCCTTGTGGGCTGTGTGCTGGTTTCTAATGCTTATAGCCCTGAAATGTGGAATATGAATCTGCTGGGAATTTTGACGGGCTTATTCTCAGGGATTTTCTTCGCCTGTTATAACCTGCTTGGCAAGGAAACCGCCAAACGCCGGATGAATCCGTGGACATCCGTTTTATACTCATTTCTATTCGCGTCATTATTCACGTTAATTTTTAACTTGTTCCCAACGCTGCCTGGCGCGGCCGGGTCTTTGCAAGCTGTTTTGCCAGATTTACCGCTCGATGGGTGGCTCATTCTGATTTTTGTCTCTTGCGTGCCAACGCTGCTAGGCTTTGGGCTGTATAACACCTCAATGAATTATTTGCCGGCGAGTAATGTTAGTTTGCTGGCAACCTTAGAGCCAGCGATGACTACTGTATTGGCGTATATTTTCCTCAATGAGCGGATGAGCGCTGTTCAACTGGTTGGTGCTGTTGTCATTTTGGTGGCAGTGCTCATTATGGGACTAGAAAAAAATGAAGGATCGGAAACTTTAAGACAAATTTCCTGATCCTGGGCGGAGAGATATTTGGATGAAAGGCATTAGGGTGGAATCAAAATGCCCCCAGCAGAAATCGAATCTGCGCCTTTGCCTCCGGAGGCAACGCTCTATCCGCTGAGCTATGGGGGCGGATAAGGTCATTCTATCAGCCTTACAGCCGTGACGCAATACTTCCAGCCTAG
>LMZS01000180.1 GCA_001567085.1 Chloroflexi bacterium OLB15 | reverse complement strand
GGTCGGCGTCAGGCTGAACGTCTCGGTCGGCGTCGGGGTTTCCGTTGGCGCAATCGTATCGGTTTGGGTAGGTGCCGCCGTATTTGATGGGATGAGCGTCGCGGTTTCTGTACTGGTTTCAGTCGGCAGCGGCGTATAGGTATGGGTCTGCGTCAGCGTGGGGGTTAAGGTCAGAAATGGGCTGGCGGTAGGCAGCAGCGTATCGCGCGGGGTGAATGTAGGCGCAAGCGTTGGCGTAACCAGCGGCACATCAAAATTGCAGGCAGCAAGCCCAATCACTAAGAGCGCAAGGCACAGCGCCAATCGAACTTTAGGCATACACCCCTCCACACCGCCTAATTATAGCGGCGCGCGGTATGCGCAGGCTCTACGCCTGCAAAACGAAAGGGCGTTTTTCATACAACGCCCTCTCTAAAACCATACTATGAATCGTTGTTCTCGTGTTTAGCGGCGAAACTTAGGTGCCGCCAAAACAGAGATTCTCTTCGCAGGGCAGTCCATCGCTATCAGGATCGAGGCTGGTATTACCTGCGGCGAGGCATGCTTGTGCTTCCTGGCAGGTCAGAAGTTGGGAACAGGTGAACAAAACCGATGGGCAGGCGATCAATCCCGAAGGCGTGCCAATAGGCACAGCAGTCACCACAACTTGACCGATATTCGGGTTGGTGATCACATTCCCGTTTGCATCCAGCGCGATACCGATCCCCGCCTGGCCGCCGAACATCGTCAGATCGGTGAGCATAACCGCCAAATCACCTTCAAGATCGCCGTCCAGCGGCGTAGAAGTATCGCTGATAATCAATACATACTGGCCGGTTTCAGGAATCAGGATGTTGTTCACCGCCACATAATTTGTTTCTAGCGGCAGCCGCCCGGTCGCAATGAAGTTCGTTGGGTCGTTAAAACTGCTGATCGAGAACTGTGGCGTTATGTTGCCGCTCACCCGCAGGCCTTCAACCCGGAACTGCTGCCCGGCCGTACCATCGAAGCAGAAGCCAAGCACGCGTTCATTTGAATCCATACGCATAACCACCGGCGTCAGGTTTAGCAAACGCGGAATGATCTGCGAGCGATTCCCAAAGGTGAACAGGCATTCATTCAACCCTACCGGGCGATCTGGCGGCAGCAGTTCCACGATGCGCTGACGCAGCCCAGGATAGATCGCATCTGCATTATTGATCGTTTCTAACGCCACGCTCACAGCGCCCGCGCCTATTGAGCCTTCCGCTGGCTGCGGGAAGCTGCATGCTTGAATAAGCAGGCGAATAGCATCGCGAATACCCGCCATCATAATGTTGAAATCTTGCGAAATCGGGCCAAGCATCGGGTTAAACGTCGCCAGCAGCGGCGTGGGAATATGATAGTCGCTGGGCTGTGCCGGGAAGTCACCACACTGCGCCTGACCGCCCAACCCGATATTCGTCCAGATCGTGCGAATCTCGTCAAGCGAGGTCTTGGCAATATCTAATCTCGCCAGCAGCAGCCGCAGGGTATCTACGTAGCTGTCGAAAGTGTTATCCGAGAATGGCAGGGCATCAGCCACGATACCATCAACAGGCGGCACCGTGAACACATCAGGGCTGTTAAATTCCAGCACATCTTCCAGCTTGATCCAGCCAAGTGTGCCTTCAAAGTTCACCTGAAGCCAGGTGTTATCGGCCATGCGCCCCAATACCGGCATGATCGTGTAACGAGGTGCGTTTGCCAGCACCGGGTAGCCGATGCTAGGCCCCGCGCGCAGGCGCATGCCGCTGTCGCGCAAACGCACAGTCAACCCGCTGGTTACGCTGGTTAAGCCCGCGCGTGGGTTTTCAAAGCCGCCATAAGGAATGGTGCGCGGATCGGCAATTGGCAGCGCGTTGATATCGCCTGCCAGCAGCGTAAGCACCGGAACACCCACCCAGCCCTGCTGCCCGGCAAGGTTAACACGCACCCACTCGCTGTCGGCGCTGCGCGCTTGCACATCTTCAAACAGCCATCCGGAATTGACGAAACCGATCACTTCTGCGCCAATGGCAGGCACTAAACGCACATTCACATTATCGCGGTTGACCACCATATCCACCCCGCTTGGCGGGATCGGAATCGCTAATCCTGCATTCGCCGGTCGCGGCAGCGGTGTGCGCGTGAGCGGTGGCGGAATGAACGTCGCCGTAAAGGTTGAGGTAATTGTTGGAATCGGCGTCAGCGAAGGCAGCGGCGTTAGCGAGGCCGTTGCTGTGAATGTAGCGGTAAAAGTTGGCGTCACGCTAAAGGTCGCCGTTGGGCCAACAATTGAAAAGAGGCTGGCGTCTTCAGCGTAATCATTCGCCAGATTCGTATCCAGCGGGGTGCTGATAGTCGCCGCATTCCTGATATCATTCCCTAATGCCGCCGCGCGAACGGTGTAGGTAATGACTTCTGTTGTTCCCGGGGTTATAGCGCCGTTGGTGTTCTGGCATCTTACGAATGCCGTGCCTAACGCCCCGCACGTGAACAAGCCATTCGGCGTGCTGCTCACAAAACCTATAAAGGTCAGGTTGCGAATATCTATCTGATTATCAAGCGTAACAGCCGCAAGATCGGCATCGCCAATGCCAACATTTTGTACTGTAATGACGATGTTGAAGTCGGTATTCAGGTTATAACTTGCACTCAACGGCGCGCGTGTCAGGCTTGTAATCCCCATATCCACGCCTGCCGCCAATGGCATCGGTTGATCTTGCGCCACCGCCTCAGCAGAGGGACTTATGAAGATTCCAGCCGCCAGCATCAGCAAAATCGCAGTAAGTGCCGCCAGCATCAACCATCGCGCACGTGGTTGCGTTATAGATAAGGTGTTCGCAATCCTCGAACGCATAAGCCCCCTCATTCAGCGCAATAAACGCAGAGCGCCCGATAAGTTCCAGCAGAAGCAGGGTTGCCGCTTCCCTTAGTGAGATAATAACGAGATTTACGCCGCTCTGCCAACAGACCTGCGTACTTGCAGGTGTAAACGCAAAATCTCATCAGTGTCTTATGAAAGTCTAATAAGAAATGGTCTGTTTTGTGCGTTGAAAAGCATTTATGGTTCTACAATTCCCTCAGGATTCATTTGAGGAATCCAGGGGAGATAACTTTATGAAAATGCAATTTGTAGCAGCAGCAATAGCCTTAGGCATACTTGCAACCAGCGCCGTCATGGCGCAGGATGCAGGCGCAGCGGTTGAAGGCACGCCTATGGTAGATGTGTCTGATCAGGTCGTGTTCAATGGCAGCGTTCGCATCAATCAGGTGTTCAGCAATACGCCCGGATGGATCGCCATTCACATCGATTCGGATGGTTCACCCGGCCCGGTTGCAGGTTTGGGCGCGGTTGGCCCCGGCCTTACCGCGGGCATAAATATTCCGGTGGATACCACCATGATCACGCCCACATTATTTGCCATGCTGCATACCGATGACGGGCAAGTTGGCACTTATGAATTTGATGGTTCCAGCGGTCTGGACAACCCCGTTTCGGTAGATGGTCAGGTCGTTACGCCTTCATTCGTGGTTGCTGCGTTGGATGTCGCCGATCAATTTCTAGCTGGCGATACTGTAACCATTCCGGCAGTCACGATGGCGGTTCCAGGGTGGGTGGTCATTCACTCTGATAGCGACGGTTCACCTGGCCCGGTTCTTGGGCAAACGCTGGTCGAACCCGGCACCACGACCAATATTCCGGTCACGCTTGCCGCCGAAGGCCGCACCTCTGTTCTGTGGCCGATGCTGCACGTTGATGATGGCACAGCCGGAACCTATGAATTTGATGGCTCCAGCGGGTTGGATAATCCCGCAGCGGCTGGCGGCGTCGTGGCAACCGCGCCACTGTGGACGGTGCCACATGCGCGCGTCAGCGATCAGGTCATTCTGTATGGCGACAATTCAACCACCCCACAAAACCGTATGGCCTCAATGCTAACGGCGGAATCGGTGCTGTGCGAAACAAATTGCTTCCTTGTCGTGCATGTAGACAATGGCGGTTCGCCTGGCCCAGTCGCAGGGTTTGCCGCTGTTCCCGCAGGCAGCAGCCAAAATGTTGTAGTTGTGCTGGGGATGCAGGCGCTAACCCCTGTGCTATGGCCGATGCTGCATGTTGATGATGGCGCAATCGGAACCTATGAATTTGACGGTTCAAGCGGTCTGGACAATCCAATTTCAGTAGATGGTTCAGTCGTTACATTCCCGGTCAATGCCGCGCCTTCTATGACCTTCTCGGATCAGGAAGCGGCAGATGGCATGATTCGCATTGACAGCGCCTTGATGGATGCGTTCGGCTGGATGGTGATCCATTCCTCAGTGGATGGCCGCCCTGGGCCGGTGTTGGGCTACACGGCGCTGCGCCCCGGCGTGAATAGCAATATCGCCATCGAAGTTGATCCCGCACAGGCTGGAACGCAGGTTTTCCCGATGCTGCACTATGACACCAATACAATGGGCGTTTACGAGTTTGGCACGGTTGAAGGTGCCGATGTTCCGGTTAGCGTGGGCGGCGCGGTAGTCGTTGCGCCAATGGCGATTCCGGGCGCATAAAACGGCAGCACATTTTCACCTTTGTTAAATAAAAACGCCCCACTTGGAAAAGTAGGGCGTTTTTATGTGCCTGTTTACAGGCATTATTCAGCGTTTGGGTCATCTTCCGGCACCGGCGCGCCTTCAGAGCCAGCGGGGCGAGGTGTCGTTTCTTCACCTACTGCCTCATCAGCATTTTTTGCTTTCGCCTGCTGCATCTGCTGTTGAAAATTATCAACCGTCTTGCGAACAGTGCCAGCGACACCGCTAAATACGTTGGCAACGTCATCAACCATCGCGCCGGTGTCAATATTCGCCTCAGAGATGGCGCCCTCATCGCTTGTTCGCACCACTTCGATACGAACACGCCCCAGCAGCGCGCCAATCGCGCCCAGCGCCGAAAGGATCGGGGCGAACCAGAACATCACACCACCAGCAATGACGCCAACCGTTAGCGGAATTTCCATATAGACCCGGCCTTCCGGATTACGCACGATAATCTTACGCACGTTGCCCGCGTCTATCAGTTCTTTAACCTTTGCCACTAGTTGATCTCCAGCCACTTCCAACTCTTCTGTGAAGGTACGTGCCGACTTATTTTCCGTTTCGGGGGTTTGATTTTCAGACATTTTTCACTGCTCTCCTGTTAATTGTGTCTATTTCTAAATGCTAGTACGCAGGTTGTGTCCGCAAAGTTGCAAGACTTTCGGTATACTTTGGATATACTGGAAACAGCCACATTAAACATCGGCTGACTCAACTGTTTCTTCAGAAGGGGGCTTGCGATGAAACACCGCACCACCCATTGGCGCGCGATTATGCTAGTATCGCTGGTGCTGCTGGTTCTCACCTTTGCTGTGTACGCACAGTCTGGAACCGGCTGGACTGCGCAATACTTCAACAACCCCAGCCTTCTCGGTACGCCTGTGCTCACTCAAAGTCTTGCAGGCGGTATAAACTTCAATTGGGGAACTGGTTCGCCTGATCCTGTCGTTCCAGTTGATCAATTCTCGGCGCGGTTTAGCTCCGTCCAGAGTTTTAATCAAGGCACCTACGAATTTATTGTCACTTCTGACGATGGGGTGCGGTTAATCATTGATAACGTCCTTGTGATTGATCAGTTCACCGGCAGACCGCTGACGACTGACCGCGTTCAAGTGGCGCTAACGGCTGGAGCACATACTATCACGCTGGAATATCTGGAAACAATTGATATTGCGGCAGTACAGCTTACGTGGGTACAGCTTTCAGGCACAACGCCAACATCGCCATTTGGTGGCGGCATTATCGTAACGCCATTTGGCACCCCCGTCGTTGCCACGCCCGGTTATACCGGCCCGCTGGCGACGGTTTCCGGCGTTCGTGGTCTGGCGCTGCGTACTGGCCCGTATACCGGCGCATCTTTCATCACCACGCTTCCCGGTGATACCTCTTACCCGGTGCTGGCGCGCAATCAGGACGAAGGCATTTACAACTGGTACTATCTGCAAGTGGGTGACCGCTTCGGTTGGGCTTCAGGGCGCTACCTACAATTGAACGTGCCTTTTGAAGTACTGCCGCTGCAAGGCAGCATTTTCGATGAAATTGATGGCGCGCCTAACCGCAATGCCATCGCTATTCCGCGCGCCGTTATGCACTTGCGCGTCCGTCCCAGCACCCGCACCCCGATCATTGGTCAGGTGCCATGGGGGCAAGTGGTCGAATTAATCGGGCGCACCGTACAGGCAGGTGAAAATCGCTGGCTTCAGGTGCGCTATAACGGTATGGTTGGTTGGATTGCCGCCCCCTGGGTGACTATTCAGGGCGAAATCTTCTCAGTACCCATTCGCTAAAGAACAATACACCGTCACAACGTAACCGTTCAGGGGCGGGCCATCGGCTCGCCCCTTTTCGCCTCAACTATTGAGGAGTTTTTATGATCAACCGTTATTTTACGCACCTTCAGGAACTGCTGGCGCTGTGCGAAACGCGCAACCGGGAAGCACTTTTACAGGCGGCATCGCTTGCTTCCGATTCGCTGGCAAAAGGCCATCTTCTGCACACATTTGGCACCGGGCACGGCGCGCTGCTGGCAATAGAACCATTTCACCGCGCAGGGGGGCTGGCTCAGGTTGACCCGATCATGGATGACAACCTGACGCTGCATCACAACGCCCGCAGCGCCACATTTTTTGAGCGGCTTTCCGGCTATGCTGAAGCTGTTTTGGCGGGGCGGGAATTGCATGCGGGTGAAGTAATCATCATCGCCTCGAACAGCGGGCGTAATGCTGTGCCTGTCGAAATGGCGATGCTGGCGCAAGAACGCGGGTTGAAAGTAATTGCGATTACTTCGCTGGCACATTCACAAAGCCAGGCATCGCGGCACCCTTCCGGCAAAAAACTATACGAGCTGGCGGATGTTGTGCTAGATAACTGCGCGCCGCTGGGGGATGCTTCAATCCATATAGACGGCTTAAACGAGGCGGTCAGCGGGGTTTCAACAATCACTGGAGCGGCCTTAATTCAGGCGCTTACCTGCCAGATATGCGAGCAGCTTCTGGCACGGGGGATCACGCCGCCAGTTTGGATCAGTTCAAATATGGATGGCGGAGACGCGCACAACGAGAAATTACAGGAACGTTACGCCAGCCGGATCAGAAGTATGTAGCGCTCTTAATCTAAAGATTGAAGCTCATCCAGCAGCACGTATCCGCGACGAATCGCTTGCAGCGCGGCAGCGTTGCGATCTCGCGCGCCCAGCTTGTTCATGGCCGTAGCCAGCAGTTCAATCACATCAATCAGTGGAATGCCAATGCGCCCAGCAATCGCTTCATTTTCAAGCCCGGCAGCCACAAACAGCATTAATTTACGCTCATCGTCGTTTAGCGGATCGCCAGATGAACGCAGCGCACCGGTGATCACGCGTTCGGCAACGCCTGTACCTAATACCATACTGCCCTGCGCCACTTTGAGGATGGCATCCATCAGATCGTCATCATCAGCCGACTTCAGCAGGTAGCCATGCGCGCCTAATTTGAGCGCCTGCATAATATAAAACTCTTCATCGCGCCCAGTCAGCACTAGAATTTTGGTATTCGGCAAGTGCGTGCGCAGTTCCGGAAGAATATCCAGCCCGCCGCGACGCGGCATATTCAGGTCAAGCAGTATCACATCCGGCTGCAAATCTAACGCTTTTTCCAGCGCGACTACGCCATCCGCCGCCTCACCTACCACATTAAATTCGCCATTTTCAGAAAGGAAGCTCGCCAGCGATTTCCGCAAAATAGTGTGATCATCAGCCAGCATAATACGCAGCGCGGCGCGAACGGGCGGCGCTGGTTGGGTGGCGCGCAGGCTGCGTTCTTCCCCGCCTGAAGGGGTGCTGCCCTCACGCTTGTATACTGCTTCCAACGCCTGCGCCATCGCTTCGGCAGTCTGGTAGCGCCGCGCCGGATTTTTCTCCAGCGCCTTGAAGATCACGCCTTCCAGCGCAACCGGAATTTCAGGATTCAACAAGCGCGGCTGTGGCGGCGGAGATTTCACATGCTGAAGCAGCAGCGCAGGGATTTCATCTTCGTTAAAGGGAAGCTGCCCTGTTGCCATTTCAAACAGCACGACGCCCAGCGAATAAATATCGGTACGCCGATCTAGCGCCTGTGCCTGCGCCTGCTCTGGCGAAAGGTAAGCCGGAGTGCCAATGATCATACCAGCAGCGGTGACGCGTTTAGCCTCTCGCGGCAGCGCCAGCCCCAGATCCATAATCTTGATCTGGCCTTTAGGCGTCACTTTAATATTTGCAGGCTTAATATCACGATGAATGATTTCGCGCTCATGTGCGTAATGCAGCGCGTAGGCAATTTGCTTGCCCAGTTCAACCACCTGCTCAGGTGGAGCGGGAATTTGTTCGGTCAGCGTTTCGCCTTCGACATATTCCACTACCAGAAAGTTCAGCCCCTCATCCTCAACAATGTCGTACAGCAGCATAATGTTAGGGTGATTTAGCTGAGCCGCTGAACTCGCTTCCTGAAAAAACCGTTTAACAACGGAATCACGTACATGCGGCTGTAATACTTTAAGGGCAACCTGCCGGCCAAGACGGCGATCCAAAGCGAGGTATACAACGGCTGTAGAGCCTTCGCCTAACAGGTTCTGAATTTCATAGCGGTTGCGTAGCGTGCGTCCGATCATCGCCTGTGCGTTTCATGGTCATTTGCTTTGCGTAGAGCATAGCACACGGCGGAATGTTGCACAAACGAGCGAATCTATAATTTACGAAGAATTTATGAGCGCAACGAAATAGCCGGGCAACCGCTTCTCACTGCTTACTAAAGCAAGCGATGTATAATTGTGAAGCATTGCACATAAGGATCATGACAAAACATGAGGCGTTGGATCGCATTGGCGCTGATCGCAATAGCAATTGTAGCGGCAGGTTTTAGCCTGTTGGAGCCGGCAGAAACCGGCGAAGTGAGCGCCAGCGCCATCATACCGGAAGTAAGCAGCGATACCGCTGGCTTTAGCCGCGCTGTTGAGCCTTATGACTGGCAGTTTCCGCAAGATTACGGTGCGCATCCTGAGTTTCAAACTGAATGGTGGTATTACACCGGCAATCTTGCCGATGAAAATGGCCGCCATTTTGGCTTCCAATTCACCATCTTTCGCCGCGCAATTTCCCCTAATGTCATAGATTCAGCTTCAGAATGGCGCAGCAATCAGCTTTATATGGCGCATTTTGCCATCACCGATGTTGATGGGGGGCAGTATTTTCACGAACAGCGTTTCAGCCGCGAAGGCGCCAATTTAGCTGGCGCAGAATGTACACCGCGCTGCACCGTGTGGGTCGAAAACTGGGTAACCAGCGCGCTTGACGATGAATCCATCCAAACGCAGATTAGCGCCGCCGGCACCGGCTATGCGCTTAACCTGAATTTGACGCAGATCAAGCCACCCGCATTGCAAGGCGATAATGGCTTAAGCGCTAAGAGCGATGAGCCGGGCAACGCCAGCTACTATTATTCCCTCACCCGCCTGCTCTCTGAAGGTACCATCACCATTGGCGATCAGGCGTTTGAGGTGACCGGCTTCACCTGGATGGATCATGAATTTAGCACCAGCGCGCTTGGCAGTAACGCGCGCGGTTGGGACTGGTTTGGCTTACAGTTAGACGATAACCGTGAACTGATGCTCGGCCAGATACGCCTTAATGACGGGGGTATAGACCCCAATTTTGGCGGTATTCTGGTGCAGCCAGATGGCACTACACACACCTTGTCCGCTTCGGCAATGAGCATCCAAAGCACCGCCACCTGGACGAGCCCACACAGCGGCGCTGTTTACCCTGCCGGCTGGGAAATCAGCGTTGATATTGGCGAAGATGAACCGCTGCGCCTGCAATTGACGCCGCTGCTTGCCGATCAGGAACTTTACGGGGGCGGCATTACCTACTGGGAAGGCGCGGTACGCATTAGCGGCGATGCTGCGGGCTACGGGTATGCAGAATTGACCGGTTACGTTGATTCGATGACCGGGCGATTTTGATTTCGCGCGGCAGCTTCGCGGCAAAAACACAAGGTGTGGCGTGCCACATATGCTACAATGTAACTGTTATGTTTGACCCTTCGGAGCACGCATGACTGATCGTATTCAGACTTCTGAATCCGTCGAAAATTTCCTGAAAGCAATCTACGCGCTGCAACAGGATAATGATCGGGTATCCACCAACACGCTGAGTGAACACCTGAATATCACCGCGCCTTCCGTAACCGACATGGCTAAACGGCTAAACGATGCCGGATTAGTGGACTACCTGAAGCATCACGGCGTGATACTTACCCCCGATGGCGAGAAAATTGCCCTGCATGTTGTTCGCCGCCACCGTTTGATCGAGCTATTTCTGGTTAACGAGCTGGGTTACGCGCTTCCGGAAGTGCATCAAGAAGCTGAAGCGCTGGAACACGCGGTTTCTAACCGCTTCATTGAAGCAATTGCCCATAAACTAGGCGACCCGGATTTTGACCCGCATGGCGATCCGATCCCGAACGCTGAAGGCATTATTACCGAACGCGATTTAGTGCCGCTGAGTGAAGCACCGGTAGGCGGATCGTTTGTTGTACGGCGGCTAAATGCTTCCAATGCCGATATGCTGCTGCACATCCTTGAGCGCGGCTTCAAACTAGACGCGCAGATCACCGTGCTTTCGCGCGATCCCTTTCATGGCCCGATCAGCGTCGCTGTAGATGGCAAACAGGCCATTATTGGATCACAAGTTGCACACTTCATTCTGGTTGAGCCAGTTTAACCGCGAGGAACGTGATGCCGCGCATTTTCATTTCCTACCGGCGTTCCGATACCCCCGTCATCACTGGCAGGCTGCATGACTACCTGATAGCCACATTTGGCGAAGACAACGTTTTCAAAGATGTTGACAGCATTCCGGCGGGCGCAGATTTCCGCGCAGAGCTGAATCGCGCGGTAGGCTCATCAGATGTGCTGCTAGTTATGATCGGCCCAAAGTGGCTGGCAGATAACGATGGCAGCGGCAAGCCAAGATTGTTTGATCCCGATGACTTTGTGCGTATTGAGGCTGAGCATGCGCTCACTCGCCGCGATATTCTGGTGATCCCGGTGCTGGCACAAAATGCGCCGATGCCCTCCGCGCAAGACTTACCTGAAAGCCTGCAAGAACTGGCGTATCGCAACGCCACCATTTTGCGCGACGATCCGGATTTTCGTCGTGATGCCAGCAAGCTCATTGAGCGTATTCAGGAATATTTCGCCAGCAAATCGCCCGTTTCTACCAAACCCGCACGCGCGGCAAGTGCCGGGCAATCAGAATCGCCTAACCCATCGCGGAATATTCCGGCGATGCCTCAAGCGGCTCCCCCTCCAGTGGGCGCGCCCGATCAGCGAAGTTTCACCCAACGCAATCTGATTATGATTTTGATCGTTGGCGCGGTGGTGATTTTCGGCCTGTGCATGGCAATTTATGTTTGCGGCGCGCTGATTGAAGCCAGCAACTACGGCTACACATTCTAAAAATGCGCGGCGCCCTACTGCACAGCAGCCTGATCACTACTTCTGACGGGCAGCCCACTTGCCTGCCAAGCATCCATCCCGCCATCTATCAGTAGAACATTCTCAAACCCGTGCTGCTGCAACAGGCTGGTGGCAATCTGCCCGCGAATGCCGGAAGCACAGGTAATCAACAATGTATGATCTGCTGGCAGCATCTCTAGCTGTGTTGGAAGGGTGCCATAAAAAGTGTGTAAAGCGCCGGGAATATGCGCTTCGTCATACTCACTTTTCGCGCGCACATCCACGATCAATGCCCCGCCTTCCAACAAGTCCTGCACTTCGGGAATCGTGATGGTTGGCAATATCTGATCGTATTCTTCAACTTCCGGCGGCGAAAAATAGCCAACAACATTATCAAGGCCAATAGAGCGAAGATGCCGCGTCAATGATCGCACAACGCCGGGATCGCAAATCAAGTAAATCGGCCTGACGTAATCTACAAGCCAGCCTGCATAAACCGGGAACCGCTGCGCCGCCGGAATATTTAATGAGCCAGCGATATGGGCTTCATTAAATTCATCCGCTGCACGGGCATCAATAACCTGCCCTTCAGCCAATGCGTCCCTCAGAATAAAGCCTTCCAACTGCTCTGGCTCGCTTAAACTTTCCAAAAGCGGCGCGCCTTCGCGGTTAACACGCTTCATGACCGCAAAATAGGTCGGCGTTTCAGGCTGCCCGCTTAACAACCAGTCGCTAAATGCGATGGCATCATCAAATTGCAGCGCCAGATTGGATAGTTTTTCATAGCCAAGCGAGGACGAAAGCACGGCGCTAAGAGATTTGCCGCAGGCACTCCCCGCGCTGTGGCCGGGAAATACCAGCAAGTAATCAGGCATCTGCTTGAGCTTTTGCAGGCTTTCAAATTGTTCAGCCGCGCCCTTACTGCCAGCGCCGGCAATGCCTACTGCCGTCTCCAGTAAATCAGGGCGGCCAACATCGCCAACAAAGAGGCAATCCCCCGTGAAAATACCCATTGGCCGGTCTGCCGCAAGCGTGTCGGTAAACAGGAACACCATATGTTCCGGCGTGTGACCCGGCGTGTGAACAGCCTGCATCTGAATGCTGCCGACCATCCACGTATCGCCATCATGCAGCGGCTGCATATCCCCCGCTTTAAAAGCATATTGCCAGTCAGTGCCGCCTTCAGCGCTGAAGATCATGCGGGCATTATTTTCGGAATCCGGCTGCGCACATAGTTCGCGCAAGCCGCTCACATAATCGGCATGAATGTGCGTTTCAGCGGCCTGGGTGATCTTCAATCCATGCCTTGCCGCCGCTTCCTGATACGGGGTTACATCACGCGCTGGATCAATAACAAGGGCTTCACCCGTTTGTTGGCAGCCGATCAGGTATGAAACCTGTGCCAGTGCCGGATCAACAAAGGTTTCTAAAATCATGTTTCTTCAACCCGCCGCACATCACCGGGCATTTTAAGCGTATTCAAAACCGGGCAGTTGGCTTCTACCGCAGCATGCAGCCAGCCTATTGCCTCCCGCGATGAAGGGGAGTCCACTATGGCACAGTAGGTTATCTCTTCCAAACGCGGGGGCGGGCCACCTACGCCAACAACGGCTGCCATATCCAGCTTTGCGCTAACATCAACCTGTATGCCCTCTAGCGGCACTTCCAGCAGCAGCGCCTGAATAACATACGTATGCACTAAACAGCTCGAAAGCGCGCCTAACAGCATTTCCGGCGCGGTGGGGCCAAGGTTATGCCCGGCCATCCCTTCCTTCGAATCGCTCACGATGAGATACTCCCCAACGCGTGTGGGGCGCGCGCCGGTAGCACCTGCCAAACGGGAAGACGCGCTAATACTGATGACGCCCGCCTCCGGGTCGCCGTTTTTTCGCGCGCTTTCCCATTCTGCCTTGCGCTGGCTTACTGCTTCACTTTTGCGCGTTAAATACGGCTGCAAAGATTCCATACCTATCCTATCCTTTGGTGATTAACTCACCGGCGGCTCCACAGGGTTAGCAACTTCGGTGGGCGTGCGGCGCAACTGATCGCTGCCTTCGGCCAGTTTGCGAATCCGCTGTTTTACTTCGCCCGGCAAATTGATTTGCTCAAGTGTATCGTCTAGCTGTTCCAGCAGCACAGTACGATTATCCTGCATTGGGGACTGTAATACATCCTGCCCCCACTGATCACTTTCAGAAGAGAATACCGCTTCGCAAGCGGCAACCGCATCAGCAACTTCACGCTCGTTATCAACCGCCGGATTATCCAATTTGAGCTTGCCACGCAAATCTTTTAAGCGGCTGATGGTTTCTTCATACAGCCCCGCCTGCCGATCCCAGCCATAAATCTGCTGAGCGCTCACTAATGTTGCCGCCGCCGAAGGAATGACGGTGATCACAATTTGCGCCCATCCCCCATCAACAAATGCCGAAAACGCAGCGGCAATAGAGGCAATTGCCAGCAAAATTCCAGAAACGAGCGCGGTGAAACTGGAATTTTCTTCAAATTCGCCTACGCGATCTTCATACCATGCCAGTTGGCGATCATAGCGTTTATGAATATAAGACTCCTTGATGAAGGTGGTTTCATATTCCTCATGTTCAGAGGTGGCAAAAGATTCGCTTTCTGCTGGCACCTGCCGCGTTTCCGCCGTTGAAGCTGAAGTTTTGCCGATAGACTCTACCTGCGCGGTGGTCACGTAAAGCTGGCTCTGGCGCTGATAATCTGTGCCGCGATAGGGGCGGCATGCGCCAGAAACAGGAAATAATGGCTGCGCAGCGCTTCTGTGCGGCGGCGGTGCGTATACCAGCGCCGCTGAGGCTGAACCGTTCGCATGCGCGTGCCTAGAAATGTAGTCATCGCGCCCATTACGGCTGCCAGTATCGCCGTACTCATCCGTTCAGGGGAATTTGCAGGGCTACCCGCCACAGCAAGCGTGAGCACAGTTGCAAGCGTGGTCAGAACGGCAAAAGTTCCAAACAACCAGTTATAGCGATAATACAAGTTCTGGTAGTGCTGCGAAGCCTGATTATTCTTGAAATACTCGCCGATGAAGTCGAAGTTATGCAAAATGGCAAGGTCTGAAAGTATGGTTTTGAAATCTGCCAGCGCCACAGGGCGCCCGTTCTCATTTTTCGGGCGCACGCGCTCGATGAAGGCCGTGATGTCGTCTTCGGTCACGAAATCTTCGGCGGCGATCAACGCTTTGAGCGCATCATCACTTTCAGGCCGCTGCCATTCCTTTGCGATTCGCCATTTCGGGCGACGTTTGATGAAGAACAGGTCGCCGATTCCTCGCCGCTTAGCCATGAATCCCCCTTGTGCAGATTTCACGATGTAGCCACAACACCCCGTCCCACGTAAAACATGGCGCATATATCATGCGCTAATCATTTATCGGGAGGGCGCAAATAGTGATTTCCGTAGTGTTGGTTCAAGTATAGACAGTTTTTTCGTGTCTGTGGCGATCATATGATCGCAATCTGTGATTTGCCGCCGTCTGATCTACCCCGCTATCTGTTCGCCTGAACTATGGTAGAATGTGCGCGCTATGATTGCCCGTCGCCTTCGAAACTTCCTCTACCCGCTGCTAGCCTGCGTCGGAATGATGACCGCAGTGCTTGCCTGCAACCTGAGCAGCGACAGCAGGCCACCAACAATTGTTCCGCAGCTTCCTTCACCTACCCCGCCGCCAACCATTGGCTATGCCACGCTAGAGCCAGATGAACTGCCAGATCAGGCGACGATTGCCGCGCCTAGCCGCGATGAAACCGTCCTGATCAACCTGCTTAATCAAGTACAGCAAGATCGCCTGTTCATGCACGTGAGCCGCTTACAGGGCTTTGGCACGCGGCATTTTGGATCTACATATTCCGATCCGAATTTCGGCATCAATGCCGCTGCCAATTATATTCAGCAGGAATTTAACGCAATCCGCGATCAGTCTCAGGGGCGGTTCTCGGTTACGACTCAACCATTTGACTTCACTTACAACGGAAACGGCTACAGCGGGCAGAATATAATCGGCATCCTCAGCGGTTATGAGGCAGGCGCTGGCGTGATTGTGGTCGGCGCGCATTACGACAGCATTTCTGTTGAGCGCGATAACCCGAATGCACCCGCGCCCGGCGCAAACGACAATGCGACTGGTGTAGCGGCGCTGATTGAAGTCGCGCGGATCATGAGCCAACGCCAGCCACGCGCAACCGTGATTTTTGTGGCCTTTGGGGCAGAAGAAATCAATCGTCTTGGCAGCATCGCCTTTGTAAATAACTACATCGTAGGCAACAACATTGATGTCTACGGCATGATCAATATGGATATCATCGGCAGCAGCACCGGGCCAAACGGGGCGACGGTTGATGATCGCATTCGCATGTTCTCTGCCGCGCCAAATGAATCGGGTTCGCGCAATCTCGCCCGCGCCATTAACTTGATCGCCCTGCGCCTAATCCCAATGATGTCCATTACGGTTGAAGCTACAGGTGACCGCGAAGGCCGCTACAGCGATCACCTTTCATTCAGCGATGTTGGTATTTCGGCGGTACGCTTCATTGAATATCTGGAAGATGCGAATCGGAATCATACTGACCGTGACACGCTGGATACTGTACGCTCCTCATATCTTGCCCGCGCTACGCAAACAGTTCTCGGCATCACCACCGCGCTAGCAGATGGGCCACGTCCACCACGCAGCATCAGCTTACGCGATCTTGGCAATGGCAACCGGCAGTTAGTGTGGGAAACCACTCCCGGCGCTGTTTCCTATACGGTGGCTTTACGCCAACCCGGCTCTCTGGTTTACAATTATTACTTTGACATCAACAGCAACAGCGTTGAATGGGACGGCTTCACAGCAAACCGTTGGGAGGCAGTAGCCATCGCCGCCCGTGACGAAAATGGACTGATCGGCCCGATGTCTGCTGAGTTTCATATTGAAAGCTAAGCACCGGATGCTTACTCATGCTGCTGACAGCGCTTGAATATCAACCGCCAACGCCTGCCCCTGCTGTGTTCCCTTACACAGTTCCCCTGTTTACCGGGTCGCGCAGCGTCAAATTTGAGTCTGCGATCACCTTTCTGGTTGGCGAAAATGGCTCTGGCAAATCAACATTTTTAGAAACATTGGCCTGCGCAGCCAACTCAATCACGGCAGGCAGCGAGAGCATCCACACTGACCCCACGCTGGCAGCCGTTCGCAACTTTGCGAAACATTTCAAGCTGATCTGGGCAAAACGCACGCGCAAAGGCTTCTTCCTGCGCGCTGAAGATTTCTTTGGCTACACCAAGCAGATAGCCCAAATACGCACCGAAATGGAAGCAGAAATGGCGCAGATAGCACGTGATTACAGCGCGGCGGGTCGCTCAAAAACAGCGAAAGGGCTGGCGATGATGCCGTATGCCCGCGAATTGCATGAGATCAAACAGTCTTATGGCGAAGGCGGCCTGGATGCCAACTCGCATGGCGAAGGATTCTTCAAATTCTTCCAGCGGCGTTTCACTGGCGAAGGGCTATACCTGATGGATGAGCCGGAAGCCGCCCTTTCACCCATGCGCCAACTGGCATTTTTGCGCCTGCTCAAGGACAGCGCAGCGCGAGGCGCGCAGTTTGTGATCGCCACCCACTCCCCGATCATCATGGCCTATCCCGGCGCGACTATCTGGAGTTTCGAGGACGGCTCGATGCGCCTGACCGACTATTCACAAATCGAGCATGTCGTCATTACGCGAGACTTTCTGAACCATCCCGGCACGTTTCTAAAATCAGTATTGGACGACTGATGAGCGCCATCCCACCCCCTGAACCTATCGCCCCTGAAGAAGCGCGCGCGCTTCTTGATCAAGCCATGAACGAACGGCTTGGCGATGATTGGCAGGATGAGTACAGCGGTTGGCTGCTGGTGACGGCCAACGATTACATGGCGCGGGTTACCAAGCGCGGCAAGAACGTTGATTTTCTGGTTGATCTGCTGGGCAACGTGATCATCGAAGAAAAAGAACTCAATGACACGCAAACCAGCGGACGGCTGATCGTGATCATGCTGCTGTTTCTGGCAATCGGCATCGCCTATCTGTTTGCGCGCGCGGTTGGCTGGCTGTAATGCTCGCTGCATCAGGCGGCTTCTTGCGCCGTCACTTCTGGCTGCTGTTGATCATCGTCGTAGTGATCATCGCCGCGCTGCCCATTCTCACCTACCCACTAGGCCGCGATCAGGGTGAATTTGCAACTATCGGGCGGGGCATTTCTGGCAACCGGATTCCATATGTAGACCTGTGGAATCCGAAGCCGCCAGCCGTTTTTTACGTTTACGCGCTGGCAATCTCGCTGTTTGGCCGCACCATCGTGGCAATACGCCTGATTGATTTGTTGATCGCGCCTGTACTGTTATGGGCTGCATACTGGTTAGGGCGCAGGCTGGCAAGCGATCCGGCACGATCACGACGCGCGGGGCTGTTTTCAGCACTTTTGACTGGCGTATTCTATTTCACTGAAACCTTTTGGACGCTTTCGCAAAACGACGGCATCGCCCTACTACCGATGATGCTGGCGATGGTCTGCGCCTTAAGCGCCGCCGAACACGCGCTGCAAGGCCGAAGAAGCTGGCCGCTGGCGCTGGCTTCAGGCGTATTGTGCGGGATCGCTTTCTGGTTCAAATATCCGTTCGCCCTGCTTGCACTGGCATTAGCAGGCGCGTATGTGCTGATTTTACGTCGCGTTCGCTGGGGCGACGTGATCGCCTTCAGCGCGGGTAATGTGCTGATGCTGGCAGGCGGGGTGGGCTATCTGGCGGTGATTGGCGCGTTCGATGCGTGGCTGCAAAGCGCGTTTGTAACCTCTTCTTATACCGCGCTTGGCCTTAATTGGAATGACTTTAGCGAAGCGCTGCGGATAGCGACCGGCTACCGTTCGCTTCACTGGGGTTTGCTGTTCGTGCTGGCGCTAACCGGCGTAGTCGTAATTTTCATTCACGCCCGCCGCAACCAACGCAATCCTACACCATCCCCCGCAAAAATTCAGGCCAACCATGCCGGATGGGCGCTGCTGCTGTGGCTGCTGCTTAGCTTTGCGATGATGGCGATACAAGGTAAAGCCTATGATTATCACTGGCTGCCCATGCTGCCCCCGCTGGCGCTGTTAGGCGCTGTAGGGATAGACGGCATATTTGCATGGATCGGCGGCAAAGGGCATAAAACGACAGAGCGCGCGCTCACTGTAGTTTCCGGCATCGGGCTGGCGGCGGCGCTGGCGCTGGTGGTCTGGGGGCGCGCATTTCCCTATTTGACCGGCGCGCAGGATCGCCTGACCTATGCGCAAACTTTTCAGGCAGGGGAATTTATCGCCCGCGAATCTGAAGAAGCAGCAGCCTATTTACGTGAACGGGTACAGCCAACCGACTCGCTTTACATCTGGGGATTTCGCCCTGAAATTTACTATCTGAGCGAACTTTATCCAGCGACGCGATTCATCTTCAATTTTCCGCTGGTCGCCCCCTGGTATCCTGAAGAATGGCGTGAGGAAAATGTTGAATTGCTGTGGGCGGCGCTGCCCCCATATGTGATTGTGGCTCAGGTGGACTATATGCCCTGGGTGACAGGGATCGAAGCAGACTCTAACACCTTGCTGCAATCGTATGAAGAATTGAATGACTGGTTGATCTATAATTACGAGCCTGATACGCAGATTGGCAACTTGTTTTTATGGCGACGCAAGACTTAACCCGCGTTTTAATTCGCACCGCGCAAACTGGAGACATTCCGGATATTGCGCGGCTGATCCAGCCCTTTGTGGATGATGGAAAACTGCTGCTGCGTACCTACGACGAGCTAGACGAACTGCTGCCCAATTTTTTCGTAGCGCTGCTAGAGGGCGAGATTGTTGGATGCGCGGCGCTGGAAATTTACTCGCCCAAGCTGGCGGAAGTTCGCAGCCTTGCTGTTGCTGGCTCCGCACAGGGATTAGGCATCGGGAAAATGCTGGTGAATGCCTGCCTTGATCGCGCACATGCCAGCAATGTATTTGAGGTCATGGCGATCACTTCGTCAGATGGCTTCTTTCAATCCTGCGGATTTGACTACACACTTCCGGGCGAAAAACGCGCCCTGTTCATTCAAACACGCGACACTTTTAATCGAGATACTGGCGAATAATCTGAACTAGCTGCCCGGCGCGGTGGCGAAAGGTATGATCTTTGAGTACCCGCGCGCGGGCGGCTTCGCCTGCGGCAGTCCGCTCAGAATCATGCGCCAGCAGATAACGATAGCGATCTGCCGCTTCTTCAGCGCTGCTCACCACAAAAATCTCTTTTCCCGGCTCAAACCACTCTTCAATGCCTAAATATGGATTAGCAACCATACAACAGCCCATTGAGGCAAGCTCAAATGGGCGTGATGATGATGACGCATAGGTGCCTGCGTGAGCGGCGCGGGTGATAACCAGATTTAGCCGGCTGCGGCAGGCGTACTCGCGCAGTTTGCTAAACGACAAATAGGGCAACGACTCAACCGCGCCAAGATCGCCCAGCTTCGTGCCGCGCACTGCAAATTTTGCTTCCGGCAAAGCACGCGCTGGCGTGGCGATCATGTCCTCAATCCACTGATCGCGGTATTCACGCCCGTGGCCGTAGAAAAACACGTCAAGGTCTTTAGGCACGCTTACAGGGCTAAACACATCAGGATCAGCGCCGTAATACAACGTATGCGCGGCTTTTGCCCCTAGTTCCAGCAAGCGTGGTTCGCCGCCCTTACTGTTCGTAATAAAAGCAGCGTATTCCGACAAATCCGCTCCCTGATAAATGCGAAACCCTGTCGCAAAGCCGCGCATATCCGGCAGGCTGGCGGGAACATCGCCGTCGTAATACAGCACAGGCTTATGAAACTTTTCCTGAATATGTCGCGCAAGGCCAGTGATATGATTCAGCGGCACGGTCACGAATACGATCGCGTCAATATCCGGCTCTTTCGCCAGCAGGCGGTCAATCTGCCGCGTCCACAGCGGCGCAATCGCAGCATGGGCAGTATTACGCATCGCTTTATCTACCAGCGATTCGCCTTCCGATACAGCATCCGGCCTGAATGAGGGCGAGCCGCCGATTTTACGCAGTGAATCGCGCGCGGTCTTGAAGGCATCACCGGGTAATTTGGCCGCATTCGGCTCGGCGCGCCACCACAGCGTTTCAATCGCTGGCCCCTGATACGGCGCGGCGATCACCTCAACACCAATTTCATACAGCCCTTTTAGAAGCTGCCACCATGCAGGCGTAGCGCTAAACGGCTGCGTAAGGTCAAGCGAAGAAAGCAGAAAAAACAACTTCATGAGAGGGGGACTCTCCTCAGGATGAGGGCAATATCATTTGGGTGATCATGTGAATCTTCACAGCTCATCGTACATCACACATTTTTATTTATCATGACTATAACCTATCGCGCGCCATTCGCAGACGAAAGCCAGCGTATTGCCGAAGTACATGTCGCCGCATGGCGCAGCGCCTATCGCGGCATCCTGCCTGATGATCTTCTGGCAAATCTCGCAGTCGAAGAACGCGCGAGCAGGTGGCGGCGGGTACTAAACAGCTCTGACAGCCAGACAAGGCTGCTGATCGCGCTGGTTGCGGATGAAATCGTTGGCTTTGTGGCTTATGGGGCTGCGCGCGCCCAAGATGATGGCTGTGACGCCGAAATATATGCGCTGTATGTGCTGTCAAATCACCAACATCAAGGCATCGGCAGGCAGTTGGTTAGCTGTGCATGTGCTGATTTTACAGATTGGGGAATGTCCAGCATGGTGATCTGGGTTCTTAAAGATAACGCTCCCGCCCGTGCCTTTTATCAGGCGTTAGGCGGAAGCGCTTTTCTTGAGAAAACGCTGCAAATTGAGGGGGAAATCTATTCTGAAGTTGGCTACGTATATGCCAACCTGGCTGAATTAGCTATGCAGAGGTAGGGCGAAAACGTAGAAATGGCAGTCGCTTCAGGCGAGCAGGTTTGTATGATACTGAAGCTACAGGCGGCGCCTTTTCTGGTGAGTAAGCATCAAACGGAATCACCTTGTTTTCAGCCCTGCGGCTGTTTTCCTTGACTTTTAGATCATAAACTTTGAGCGTCAGATAATCGTTGTACATCGCTGAAAACCTTCCTGTCACAACTGACAGCTTCAGCGTATGACAGAAGCATTTCAGAACAAACTGATTTAGTTTTTTCTAAAGACTTTCACTTTAATTGCAAGTTTGGCTTAATCTATAAGCAGAGATCAGGGGTTCACGGCGATAAATGATCAAAGTTCATCTTCAGCCAACAGACCTGCAAAATATCGCTTTCAGCTTTAGCCCTTTGCTGGAAGCCGTTTCCAGCTACTGCCTGATACGTAAATCCGGCTATCCGGTGTACGATCATCGCTGGCACGAAGCGGTGCTGCGCGCTACCTATGGCATGAATCTTCCATTTATGCACGCAGTCGTGCTGGCGCCACGTTATATGGCCGATTTCGTAACACCTACGCCAACCCGCGCCAATCTGTCGTTTGAGGAAGAACTTGAACACTTGCGGGCAACGCCGCACGACGTGGTACGCAAAAATGTGCGCGTGCTTCTGGCTCAATGGACAGAAAACGACAAACTGGATAGCGACACGCACGAAATCCTACGCTATTTTCTCGCTTATCCATCCGAAGCATTGGATTGCCTTGCCGATGAATTGCGTCAATTCTGGGCGCAGGCTATTGCGCCCTACTGGGAGCGTGTACGCTCAATTCTGGAAAATGACATCTTGTATCAGGGGCGGCGGATGGCGCTTGAAGGCGTCTCCTCTATGGTGGAGCAGCTTGATACGCGCTTAAGATTAGATGGCGGTATCCTACTGATCGAGAAGCCGCAGCATGGGCGGGATGAATATCATCTTGAGGGGCGCGGATTGCAGCTCGTCCCCACGCTTTTCACTGGCAATAAGCTTTCATGGCAAATTGAGCCGGAATGGAAACCGATGGTGATCTATTCGGCACGCGGCGGCAGCTGCTGCATATGCCCTCACAACCCGATCCCGAATCGGCATTAGTACATGCGCTGGGGGAAAGCCGTGCGCGGGTGCTTCAAGCGCTGCGCGAACCGCTGCACACCACTGAACTAGCGCAGCAGCTTCAGGTCACTTCGGGCGCTGTCTCGCAGCATCTCAGCCGCCTTAGTGAAGCCGGATTGGTGACCAACCATCGTTCCAGCAGCAAAGTTGTTTACCGCCTCACCCCACGCGGCGAAAAACTGCTGGCGCTGTTTACGGAATAAAGCAAGCTCTGAGCAAACTACTTCGCCACATTAGTGGTGAAAGGCATTTCGTTCTACACTCAGGGCTTAGAACTCAGCATATTGAGGGTTGCCCATGCCGCCACGCCGCGCACTGCTTTTCATCCCTGGCGATGACCGCCGGAAAATAGAAAAAGGGATCGGCCTACAGCCAGATTGCATCATCATGGATCTGGAAGATGGCGTAGCGGCGTCACGCAAAGCCGCCGCCATCGAAACTATCCGCGCCACACTGGCGGCAATGGATTTTGGTCGCAGCGAAAAGTGGGTGCGCGTTAACGCGGTTGGCACACCTTACATGCCTGATGATTTGCGGGTACTCGATGGCAGTCTCCCAGATGGGATCGTGATTCCCAAAGTGGAATCGGCTGAGCAGATCAAACGTGTAAGCAGTTGGATTAGCCATTATGAACCTGCTGAGCAGGCAGGCAGCATCAAACTGATCGCGATCATCGAATCGGCAAAGGGCGTGGTCAATCTGCGTGAGATCGCGGCGAGCGACCCGCGATTGGTGGCATTGTGCTTTGGCGCTGAAGATCTGGCTGGCGATATTGGCGCAATCCGCACGCCAGACATCCATGAAAGCGCCTATGCACGCGGGGCGGTAGTGATCTACGCCAAAGCCTTCGACCTGCAAGCAATTGACACCCCATTCATTACGCTGGATGACGAAGCGGCGCTCACGCGCGAAGCCTACAGCGCGCTGGAAATGGGCTACACCGGGAAGCTGGCTATCCATCCCAAACAGATCGCGCCGATCACAACCGTCTTTACGCCGAACGCATCCGAAATTCAGGCGGCACAGCGCTTAATTGCGGCGTTTGAACAGCAGCAGCATTCGGGAAGTGGCGCGTTTCAGCTTGATGGAAAAATGGTAGATATGCCGATGATTCGCGCAGCAACAGCCTTATTAGAACGCGCAAAAATGGCGGGCATCCCCATCGAAAACATCTAAACATTCACGCGCAGCCCCTATCTGATTTACTTTTACGACTGATCTCTAATCTGTACCCTGACAGGCGCGGTTGCGGCGATTTTGGTTCAAGGATACACTGAACATCATAGTCGCATAATATCTACCTCAAGATTGTTTTACCTGTTACTAAACTTTGAACTTGATGCAAGTAATGGAGCTAATTGCCGTGAATTCCCGCACCCACACGCTGCAACGAAAAGAAGGCGAAGACCCACTTCGGCGTTCGCGCCATTCACAAAACGCCCAATCAGGCGGAAAACAATATGCGGGCGGCCAAATTCCGCATCCCTCAGCGGCACATGCTCCCCGCAGTGGCATTCTTCATATGCAGCACGTGGTTGGCAATGCGGCTATGCAGCGCATGATGAGCAGCGCTGCGCCAGAAGCAGAATCGGAAACCGGACAGGGAATGGAATGCACCTGCCCGATGTGCAAGCCTCAGCGCGTATACACTGACGAACCCCTTGCCCCGCCAATTCAAGCGAAACGAGATGAAGGTCATGGCGCATCCTGCACCTGCCCATCCTGCGCTTCAGCACGCGCGGCGCAAGCACAGCCTGTTCAACGCTGGTGGGGAGACGACGAGCAAGAAGGCAATGAAAACGAATCCAGCGAACAAACAAACGACTGGGTAGATTCTTCCCAGAACGCCAATGATTCAGGTAACGGCACGCCAGACAACGGCAGTTGGTCAGGCGGAGGCAACAATGAAACTGGTGGCACCCAAACTATGCGCGAGCCTGCGGTCGAGCCGGATACGGGCGGCAAAGTAGACATTGGCTTGCATGTTGCCGTTGTGAATAGTGGTGGGGATACCGAAGCGGCTGAACAGGAATCCGAAGAAGCGAATGCTAACGCCAATACACCGACAATTAAGTTCGCTGATGGTGGGCGGGTTGGTACTGCTCCTGTGAACGTTTCCAGCCAGATACCTGAAGACGGCAAACCTCACGCCTTTGTAGATGGCGGCATGACCGGCACAGTAGTCTGGGCAGGCGGTGGCGGCGCGGGGCCGCGCGGCAACCAGAATACCGGTAGTATTCAAACTCAAGATACACCGGTATATGACTCGCGTTCTCTTGGAATCACCTCGAATTCAGAAGCATGGGTTAAAAGCGGGGGTGATATCACTGTTACCCGCTCATGGTTAGGCGCAAATGCGGGCGATCAGGGAAATGGGCATTATGTAACTGCCGGTGCAGCCGGGCGATTCAACAGCCATGAAGTGCTGCACGTCAATAGCACCAGTTCTATCTACAACTCAACTATCAAGCCAATGTTAGAGCGCGTGAAGAAATACAAGCCAGCGCCAGCAGGCGGCGGCGAGGTGGTGACCGCGTTTACCCAGCTTGGCGCAATGTGGGACTTAAGTTCGGCAATTGGTTGGAGCACCGCAGTAACCGATTTCCAGAAACAAGATCAGGACGCCAACAGCCCGATGAAAACAGTTGACACCAACGACCTCGCCAGCGGCACCTACCCGGTTGATCGTGGGCCCGGCAAGATCGGCGGGAAAGACTTTCAGCACCGTGTGACGCTGCCCAGCGAGGCCGCACCAACCTAAAATTTTGACATAGCCTCACCCTTGACCGTGTAAATCAGCCGCGCTATACTGATTCTTACTTGCGGGCGTAATTCAGCGGTAGAATGCTTCCTTGCCAAGGAAGATGTCACGGGTTCGAATCTCGTCGCCCGCTCAAACAAAAACCACCGATTTTCGGTGGTTTTTTGATTCTAATTTTTACGGCTTACGCGCTATTTGGGTGGCAGTACTTCACGGGGTTTTGCGCCTTCTACTGGTGGCCCAACGATGCCCCGTTCTTCCAGCACATCCATCAAACGGGCGGCGCGGGTGTAGCCGATGCGGAAGCGGCGCTGCAACAGCGAGACAGAAGCCTTGTTCTGGCGGCGAACCAGATCAACCGCCTGTTCATACAATTCATCCTCATCTTCATCGCTGTCTTCATCATCCTGCACGAAAACGGATTGCCCGGAAGGTGGTCTGTTATCCCACCGGTTCGCTGAGCCTACCGGCCTTGATTTGTCTCCATTTTCCTTGCCTTTATTCTCTTTCGCGCTCATTTCATCCAGCGCAAACTGCGAGATCAAGGGCTTACCTGCCTGCGCCATATCAGCATCGGTCATCTGGTTGCGCCAGAAGCGCGTAATATTGCTGATTTCGGTATCCGAAACGAACACGCCTTGCAAGCGCAAAGGCGCGGGCGCATCTCCACTCATATACAGCATATCACCGCGACCAAGAAGCTTTTCAGCGCCCGGTTGGTCAAGGATGACGCGGCTGTCTACCCCGCCAGCGACCGCGAACGCGATACGCGCAGGGAAGTTGGCTTTAATCAGGCCTGTTACAACGTCTACTGAAGGGCGCTGAGTAGCGATCACCAAATGGATGCCTGTAGCGCGTGCCAGCGCAGCCAGGCGGGTGATCACCTTTTCAGTTTCGTCCGGCGCCAGCATCATCAGGTCTGCCAACTCGTCAATGATCAGCACGATATAAGGCATGGGCATTTCGCCGGAAGGCAAATGTTTGTTGTAGTCCTCAATATTTCGCGCTGAAGCCAGCGCAAAGCGACGGTAACGCTCGTCCATCTCGCGCGTGACCCATTTCAACACGCTGACAATGCGTTCTAATTCGACCACCACCGGGGCGATCAGATGCGGAATGCCGTTATAGCCGGTTAATTCCACCCGTTTCGGGTCAACCATGATCAGCTTGACCCGATCAGGCGAATTACGCAGCAGCAGGCTGGCGATAATGGTGTTCACGCATACCGATTTACCAGAACCGGTTGTGCCTGCGATCAGCAAATGTGGCATAGAAGCGAGGTCGGCGGCTACAGGCGTGCCATCTACCCCCTGCCCCAGCGCAATAGCCAGTGGCGATTGTATCTTGCGGAATTCCTGTGATTCCATGACATCCCGCAGTTTGACCACCGCCGGCTTTTCGTTCGGCACTTCGATACCCACGTAGCCTTTGCCCGGCACCGGCGCTTCAATACGAATAGACTTTGCGCCAAGCGCTAACTGCAGGTCTTTATCCAGCGTGGCAATCGCGCTCACTTTTACGCGCGCTTTTTTGCCACCCCGGCTTTCTACATAATCCGGTTCTACCCCAAACTGCGTGATCACTGGGCCGGTGCGTACTTCGACCACTCGCCCCGGCGCGCCAAAGCTGGACAGCGTATCCTCAATGATCTTGGCGCGGCGTACTAGCGCAGCTTTATCGAGTTCCTGATCTAAGCCCGAAGACAGCAGGTCAGGCATCTGCGGCAAGCGCCATTCCTTACGCGACCGGGTTGTGGTCGTTTGCGGCTGTGCCGCAGATGGTGGCACAGGCTGCGCGGGTGGTTGTGATGCTGCCGGCGGTGTGGGCGCGGATACTGGCGGTTTAGCGCCCTCACCCGATGACGCGAACGGACGCGGTGAGCTAAATGGCGCAGATCGGCTGGTTGCCATCGCTCCGGAAGGATCACGAATACCATCATCCGGCTTACCATATGCAGCGGAAGGCGTTCGCGCCTCCGGCTTCGGCAGCACTACCGCAGGCGGACGCTCTAATACTTCTTCATCGTCATCATCCGGGCGAGCCAGCTTATTGACTGCCGCGCCAACCGCCCCCGCAGCGATCACACCCGCCGTTTTCAGCAGGTTTGACCCGTTCTTTTCTTCAGGCTTATCCTTCGCCTCAGCATCTGCTTTTGGCGCGGTGGGGGCGGCAGCTTCTTGCGCCGGCTTTGAGGATGCAGCAGCAACTTGCATATTCCGCAGCGCCTGAAGCCGGGTTTGCAGATCAGGTATTGATTCCTCATCTCGCTTTGCCGGGTCTGCGGGTTTATCCGGCGGACGTATTGCTGGCGGCGCTATAGGATCGCGATGAGCAGGTGGCGGCACAGTAGGGCGGCTGGCTTCTGGCGGTGTGCCCGGCACCTTAGGCCGCGCGGGTGGCAACCGTGACCAATCTTCGGAGTCCGCATCATCGTCATCGGTCAAATCATCGGGCGATTCGGGATCATGCAAGCTCTGATTATGGAATGGATTACGCCCCGTCGAGCGTACAGGCTGCATGGGGGTTAGCGGGCGGCTGTTAGCCGGCGCAGGCAAAGTTGAAGCGGGTTTATCAGTCTTCGAGTCTTCAGTCTTCGCGGGTTCAACCGGAGCGGTAGGCTTCGGCGTAACGCCCGCAGTCTCAGTCGCAGTGCTTGCGGCTGGTGAGGCAGGCTGCCCGGCTGCTGACGAACCTGCTTTATGCAGCGGATCGTTTTCAGAGGGCGGCACTGGTGAAAGCGGTGATCGCGCCGCAGCAGCACCCGGCGGCACAGGCGAGATCGGCGATGCTGGTTTTACAGTCGTGCTCGCGCCAGCTTGCCCATTTCCGGACAGCGGCGCGGGGCGAGCGCCAGTAGGCGCTGCTGGTGACGCAGGCGGGCGTGCCAGATCACCCAAGCGTGCGGGCGGATTCTCCGCCGGTTTATTCAATGTTGCAGCTGGTTCAACCACAGCCGCCGCGCTGTTGGCAGTTTGAGCGTCAGCGGTGGTTTCCGCAGAAGTTGCAGGCTTTTCCCCTGCTGCCGCAGCAGGCTTATCGGTTCGGTTAAACAACCGCCCGCCAATGCCCCCAAACCGGCTGGTTTCAGGCTTCGCAGCGGCGGCTTCTGCCTCTTTGGCGTCGCTATCTGGCGTCAGCGCATCCGCAGTTACCTTAGCTGCAACAACCGCCGCGCCTACCGTAGCCGAGCCAATGAGTGGCACCGCATTCCGCATACGTCCAAAGAGGCCGCCTTTCGCTGGCTGTTCTTTAGCCGCCGTCGTATCTGGCGTGGCGCCTGAAGCGGCTGATGGCGCCGCAGCAGAAGAAGCTGGCTTCTCCGGCGTTCCCACCGGAACAAGTTCAGCCGCTTCGGTGTTGATCGGTGTGGTGAAAGTACGCCCACCCATCGTAATCGGGATACTACGTTCTTCGGCTCTAGTTAAATCCAATGGCTGCTGCACTGCGCCTGCGGGAAGCGCTGGCGAGTTTCCGGCGGCAGGCGGGGGTAACGCCCCGGCATCAGGGCGGCTCACGGTAATATCACCGCTCGCCCCGGTAGAAGCTGCGAGCGCCGCAGCCTTTTCGGCGCGTTGTGCGCGTACACGTACTGTACGGCGATGATACGCATCGCGCAGATTTCGCCAGTTTCCTACCAGAATGGCGATGACTTCTTGCGCGCTGATACTGAATGTTAGCATCAGCGCAATCAGCAGCAGGCCGATCAGCATGACAAAACCGGCAAGTTCGCTGAAATTACTGACCAGGAAATAGTAGATTTCCCCGCCAACACGCCCGCCGCCGCGCCCAAATTCAGACGACAGAGGCAGCAGAACATTCCTCAACGCCAGCATATAATCGGGATACGATTGGTTTTCGCCCGGTGGATAGCTGAGCGCGTCAAAAAACTGCATCGCGGCCAGCACGCTCAGAAAGAGCAATATCAGCCCAACAATACGGGTGATGTCTATTGACGGCGTTTCCTGCCCTACACGCAGCGTCACCATCCAGATGCCTGTCGGGATCATGGCAATTGGGACAAAAATTGCGCCCCAGCCAAATACCCGCGAGACAAATCCGTTTATGGTATCAATTAGCGAGCCGGGTGATGGAGAAAGGCTGGCAAGCAGCATCGCGCCGCCAAGCATCACCACAACAATACCGATGATTTCGAGCATCTTATCGGCGCCCAGGCTAAGCGGGCGAATTTCGAGCGTCCGTCCTTCACGGGCAGCGCGGGAGTCTTGGAAGTTTGCTTTTTCTGGGAGAACGGCATCAAACCGCGAAAACGCCCCAGTATGCCCTCACCACCAGCCTTTTTTGCGGATGCGCCTTTTTGTGGTGGCGCGCTGCCAGGACGCGATCCAGTACTGGAATAGCTGGAAGACGAGCCTAAACCGCTGGAACTGCTGGACGAGCCGCTGCTAAAGG
>LMZS01000179.1 GCA_001567085.1 Chloroflexi bacterium OLB15 | reverse complement strand
GAAAAGATCGGGTAAGTCAAGGAAATTAAAGGGAAAAGACATGAAGAGGTTCCTTTTGTTTTTAAGAACGGTGACCATGACAATTCCCTTTCTACGGTTGCACGTTCGAAGTTGATGATGCCTATAACGGATCAGCGCAGCAGCTTTCACTCACCCTGTGCACGCAGATAAGCCATGAGTTCAGAGTGCGTTCTCGGGTATTGGGGCGGTAGCGTAGTGCCGTCTATATTTAGGTATGTCAAATTGGTGAGCTGCCCGATTTCCGGCGGCAGGCTCTTCAGTCCTAGCCAGATAAGCTTAGTTCTGACGCTCCCGTTGCCGCAGCTTCCTCAATTCGTTGCAGGGCCTCTTGATATGCGTTATCGCTCTGCGCGTAGGTTGGCATCGTGAACGTGAACAGCAGCGCTAGCAGCCCAACAACCTGTTTAAGAACGGTGACCATGACAAATCCCCTTCTACGGTTTAGAGCTTTTTTTGAGAGTACTAAAACTGTATGCCGTGCCGATGATTTCTGTCAACAAACAGGGATGGGACACAAAGGCTGTCTCCCTCAACCCGTGTTTGAGCAGTTGCTGGAGTACGGCGTTCAGCTCATCATCCAGCTCATGTCTTTGAGCGATAATCTGCTGTTACGCAAGCGAGCGATTATTGAAAGCATCACCGCCAATTGAAAAACATGTCACAAATTGAACGCCCGTGTCGCCGCCGCCCGCCCAACTTTGGCATCAGCCGCGTTTGTGGGCTTATCGGCACGGGAAACCGCTGTGGGTATAGGCTTTTGAGCAGCGTATTGGGATATGCGCAGTGACCGGCAGTGATCGCCCCAGTCATTTTTATTCCCCGGTGACGCCGGTCATTTCTACGGATTGTACAAACCAGCGCTGCAAGATGAAGTACATCAAGAGCAGCGGCAGAATATTCAGGAAAGTGCCGCTCATTTTGACCGCTTCGTTAAGGCGATCAAAGATGTTCACTACGCCGGGGGGATAGAGGCTTTCATAGGCCTGCGTAAATCTGGAAAGCTGCATGGGTAATGTGGTGATTCCGCCTTCCAGAAAGATCACGGTGAAGAAAGTCTCATTCCAGTACCAAACAATCGAGAAAATGAGAGATACGATATAGGCAGGCAGCGCTGATGGCACAGCAATCGTGAAGAAGATGCGCATGTCAGACGCGCCATCCAGCCGCGCAGATTCTTCCAGCACTTTAGGCAGCGACATAAAGCTCTGATAGAAGATCAGAATAAAAATTGCGCTTCGGTATCCCTGGCCCATCAGCGCAGGCAAGATTAACGCCAGCGGGCTGCCGAGCAAACCCATATTGCGATAGGTGAGCATTTGCGGGATGACGGTGTTTTGAGGGGGAATCACAAAGGTGGTCAGCAGCAGCAAAAATACAATCGGTTTGCCCCAGAAACGGTAGCGCGCCAACCCGTAGCCGACGATGGAGGCAACCAGCGTTTGCAGCACTGAGGGAACCACGCTGATCAGGATAGATGCCAGCAGCGTTTGGGAATAATTCAGTACGCGAAACGCTTTTTCATAGTTGCCCAAATAGAGTTCAGTGGGCACCCATTGAACCATCGGATTCAAGAGATCGTTCGGGCTTTTGATGCTGGTGGTGAACATGAATAGCAGCGGTTGTAAATAAATGAAACCGATAGCAATCAGCAGGGCATAGAGGATGATGCTTGAGGTTAATCCGCGATGGGCGCGGCTGCCAAACAGGAACCCCCCGATGCGTAAGGTAAACGGATGACGGAATAGTTGTGTCACCGTGATTTCCTTTTCGTCCATTGCATGAGCAGCAAATAGATGATGCCCATCATCGCAATCATCACCGCAAAATAAATGAAGGCCAGCGCGCTGGCATAGCCGATGCCGCCCTGCATGTTATAGGTTTGATTGTAGATATACTGAATGACCTTGTTTTCGGAAAAATGGGACAGCGTAACGATAGTGTAGATGGCATTGATCATGGTTGCAGTAGAGAGCGACGGAAGGATGATTTTCCAGAAAATCTCCCAACTTGAAGCCCCATCAATGGCGGCAGCTTCGTAGATACTTTTGTCTATCTTTTGCAAACTGGCGAGATAGATCAATATCTGCACGCCTGAAAACCACAAAATCAGGATGAACGAGGTGAGCAGGTACTCTATAGGGCTGCGTACTGCGCGCGGCAATTCAGCCAGAAAATCGGCGACGGCGGGCAGATTGGCGATTCCTGGCGCAGAAGCGGCGCCTTGCGCGGTCAATTCACGGATGACGGGGCCGCTGGTGATCACGATAGGCAGGAAGAAGATGACGCGGAAGAACCCTTTAAGCTTAAATTTGAGATTCAGGAACAGCGCGATAATCATCGCGAAGATGAGCACAATCGGCACCGCCACCATCGTTTCGATGGTATAGCCGATAAGCAATTCGATAAAGCTGGGATCGGTGAACAGGGCGCGGGAATAATTTGCCCAATCAACAAAGGTCAGGTTGATGCTGGTTGCGGAAACCACCACCTGATTGAAGCTGTAATGCAGGGTTTCAAGCAGCGGAATCAGCGTAAACAACAAGAAGCCGATCACCCAGATCATGATGAATCCATAGCCATGCAGGGCTTCGCGGGCGCGTAGGCTGATGCCTTTTCGGGGTTGATTGCGTGCAGTCATGATTCACGCTCCACAAGCAGCGCATTTCGCGGTTCAACAGTATTTTCGCCAAGCGTGAATGGCGCGTTGGTGTAATTGACGATGATTTGCATGCCGTTGGCGTAGGTTGTCGCGAACACGTTCGGCGCTAACTGCGCGTGCGCGGTAATTTCCTGCCCGCGTACAGGCGCAAGCAGGGCATTCAGCCGCGCATAGGTATTGCGAATTTCTTCACCCCACTGCGCGTAAGACGAACTGTAAATCCAGCCGGAAGGTGTATTCAACATGCTGGAAGTGGGCTCGTGAGTGAGGAAATAGGAAGGATAGATGCCGTATTCGATATGCCGCAGCAGGTCATCTTGCCAGTTTGATGAGAAATTGAGCGCTGTTCCGTAATACGGAATATGCCCCGCCAATACTGCCGGTAAAAAGGGGACTGTTTCTGAGGTGTAGATATAGCCGCTGCCGCCTAACGGCATATCATAATAAGCTTGCGTGACGCCCAGAAGATAATCGTTGGGCTGGTATAGGCCAAGACGAACCGGGGATGCGCCGAGAAGCGCCTGATAAGCATCAATCACGGCTTCCCGGCTGACGCGGTGATCGTCACGGAAATCACTGTACAGTATTGAACCAATGCTATCTAAAGCCAGGCCTACGCCAGGCAAGTTAGAGACAGAACTGGCGATAGCGTTGAAGCGTTCGCTAAGCGGATTCAGGCTAAAGTAGTTAGTCTCGTTACGATTCCAGCCCCATAAATTAGCATTGGTGATAGACATTGCCAGATCGCTGTAAGGTGAGTAGCCCCCCTCGTTGGTCAGCGCTGCCTGCGGGTCATAATAAAGTGAAAAGTGGCCGCCAATTGCCGCGATAGATTCGGCCAGCGCGCGCAAATCTTCCAGCGTGCCTAATTGGCCTTCCAGTTGAACCGAAGTGGGGGGAACGCTGCTCGCGCCGGTAGGCTGCCAGCCATAGTAAATGACATCCGGATTCGGGATTTGTAAATCGGCGAGGATGTCGTTCATCTGGCTGAGAGTGGTCATAGGGATGAAGCGATCCCAGAAAAGCACCCGTTCGCTGTCGCCGCCCAGAAATTCCAGGCGAATATCAATATTCGGGTTTTCCGATTCCACTTGATGCAGCAGCCCTTTGCCCAGCAGATATTGCTGGTAACTGCCCGCCATGCCAATGTAATCCGCGTTTTCTCCGGTCAAAAAACGGTAATGAACTACGGCGTCAAAAGAATTAGGCTCTCGCTGAACAGTGGTCACGCCTGCGCCGGAACGGTTCGTGGCCTGAAAATATGGCTGGTTATAGATAAAGGAGTTGTAGATGAAATTGAAGTTGGTGATCACGCCAGCCGGATGCGCCCCGATTTCCGCGTAAGCCGATCCCTGCTCAACTACCGCGAGGAAGGCATTTTCACCTTCGCCATGCACCGCGCCAAAGACCGGCAAAGAAATGCGGTAGGGGTAAGTGACCAGCGGATCATAGGGCAGCGAGGTGAGCATACCGAGATCATCGCCATAATAGCGCCCGTAAAACATATTGCTGGCGCGGGTGGTATCAGCGTAACGAATCAGGCTGCCGGTGCCATCGGGCAGCAGCATGTATCCGGGGATACTTCCCCCCCTGACCGCGCCAAGAAACGGATAAACGTAGACCTTGCTCAGCCGGAAAGCAGGATTTTCTTCACGGATTGAAGATGCGGGAATTTCGACACGAACGCCGTCTTCTTCAAGTTGCAGCACCAGCCCTACTGTGATGCCGTAGTCCTCAAAAGTGACTTCTGCCGAAATGCCCTGCTCTACCGGAGTTAACGCAATGGCAGTAGCGCTGTTGGTGATTGATGCGCGGCGGTTTGAGGCGCGATCATCCAGATATTCAACGCTCAGGCCGCTCTTCGCAAATGCCTGCCACGAGCTGTTTAGCCGGTCATCTTCAAGCGCTTCATCAAGGCCAGAGTGCCATAAATAATTGCTGCGCTTATCCAGCAGTTTGAAGGCAAGGGTTTCCGAGTCTACAAAAAGCTGAAAATTGTCATTTTCGGCAGTCAGATTGTAGGATGGCGGAATTTCATCGGTCTGTAACGCGGCGGCGGGTGCTTGTGAAACCAGCAGCATGGCGAACAGCAGGATGACAACCCAGCGTGACCAGTGGCGACAGCGGATATTAGCCATGCAGTCTTATCTCCTGTAGAACCGACCAGACAAACTCGTACAGCTGGTTGAACAGCACATACAGGATATAAGCGGTAAGCAGGAACAAGCCCATCGTAAAGAGCGTGGTCAGAATATTCTTGATGGTTTCAGAAACCGAATAATTGTGAATTTCCTTGACCATGATGAACAGCATGATGCCGATCCAGATCAGGATGATCTGCGAAGAAAAGGTGTAAATGAACACTTCGTTGAGCGTGAGCAGGTTGGAAAGCAGCGTAAGCGGCAGCGCGAAAAGCGCATACGGAAACAGCGAATAGGCCGTGCCAATGACGACATGCCGGAAATGCCCCTCGCCATCGGTGATAGTTGCGATCAGATAGCTGGCGGTGTTCCACAACACAAGCGGCACAAGCGTATAGAGAATCTCTGTTTCTACCTGAATTTGCCATGTATTGGAGTAGGGGCTAAACACGAAACCGGTCAGGTAAAGTGACAGGATGCGTACAACCAGCACCCACGCATAGATAATGAACGCGAATAGAAGGCTGCCGCGCAAGTTGTTCTTGATGTAATAGAAGCTGTCAGCAGGATGGCGAATGAAGCGGAACATGAAAACGAAATCATCAATCAGATGGATTTTTTGCAGCCGCCGCAGTTGAACTCGCACGGGATTCAGCCAATTACGGCGGCGTTCCAGGCGGGTGAAAACGCCCAACACCAGCCACCCGCCGCATAATATCCCCAGCGCGCTGCCCAGATAACTTTGGATGACGGTATTGCGTAATTCCCAGAACGATTCCGAAAAGCCGTTACGGTTATTGGCATAACGATAGTTATTGAGCGCATCGGCATAATTGCCGTCCATAAAATCGGCGACGGCTATCCCTTCATAGGCGATCAATACCAGCCCGTTGTAGTTGAGCACTGATTCAAAATACGGACGGGCTTCATCGTACATGCCTTCCATATAAAGAGTGACGCCATTGTGCAGGGTTCGGGCAAAATCCGTGACCTGATAAATGACAATCGCATTTTTATCTTTGTCCAGCACGTAAAGGTTATCATCTATGCGCTCAATCGAAGTGGGGTTGCGAAGCAGCCCTAAGCGTTGATCGCCTCGATCCAGCCCGCCGAACACGAACAGCAGCAGCCCATTCATGTCGTATTCGTTAATGACGCCTTTGGCATCTACAGTGGTGATCAGCCCATCTTCGCTGACGTGAATATCGCGGAAGCTGTTAGAGCCAAAGACTTCGGGAAAAAGGTTGCTGCCCGCAACATTGAATTTGCGAATGCTGGTATTGGGATCGGAGCCAGCGGTGACGGTATATACCAGCGAATGATCGTCTATCGCGAGGTTAGTTGGAGATGCGGCTTCGTTCAGGATGAATTGCGAAAGCTGCTCATCGGTCAGAAACATGCGCTGCAAGATCATCTTCAGCGACATATCGGCTTCGTTAGCCCCGAAATAGCCGATGAAGTTGCCGCTGGTATTCATGATCACCAGCCCATCCACCGAGCCTTCGCTAACGATATACAGGTTTTTACGAGCGTCTACCGACACTTTTCGTGGGCGAAATTGACGGTTTGCGCCAAAAAGTGGCTCAGACGGACGCCCAAATTGATTGATTAAATTGCCATCTGCGTCCAGGATGACGATGGTATTGGTGCCGGCGTCGGCAATATAGATCGTGCCTTCTTCATCTACAAACAGGCCGGTAGGATCATCCAGAAGGTCGCCGCCAAATTCGGCGATGATCTCAAAGTCTGTCCCTAGCTTAACGATGCGCCCGTTGCCCGTATCGGCAATATAAAGAAACCCATCTGGCGCAAGGAACATCTCTTCAGGGCGGGATACGGGCAGCTCGATTTCAGCCAGCGGAGTGTAAGCATCCTGTGTGGGTGAGAAATAACCGCCGGGCGCCAGCGTCCAGGTCGTGTAAGGTGCGATAGCGTTGACCGGAGTAACCGCCAAAAGCGAGAACAAGCCCAGTAAGAGTATCAGTCCTCGTTTCATTTCATCCCCGAATGTGACATGGTGCTCATAACATGCCTTTGCAGGAAAATGAAGATGATCAGGTTGGGTAAGAACATGATGAGCGCGGCGGCAGCGGCAATCCCTTGCCCCGCGACGGTATTGGCGGTGGTGCTCGCAGAGGTTAACGTGCTTAGATAGAAAGCCAGCGTGCGTAAACTCTCGTTATTGATATAGAAGGTGGAAATTTCGGCATTATTCCAGGCAGCTTGAAAGGTGAGGATGGCGATAGTGGCGATGGCTGGCCGGATCATCGGCAGGATGATGCGCCAGTAAATCACCAGATCAGAGGCGCCGTCAATTTGCGCGGCTTCGATAACCTCATCGGGAACGCCGTCAATGAATTGTTTGAGCAGGAACAGCCCGACTGGAAGCGCCAGCACCGGCAGGATATGAACCCAGTAGGTGTTGAAGATGCCTAACTTTTCGATCACAAGGAAGCGCGGAATAGTGACCGCAATCGGCACAAACATGAGCGCGACGGTGTTAATGGCGAACAACGTGTTCTTCAGCTTAAACCGCTTTTTAGAGAGGGCATAAGCCGCCGCGCTGGAAATCAGAATTGAAGCGGCGACGGTGATCACGGTGATCAGGATGCTGTTGAACAGGTAACGGCTGACCGGGATGCCAGAGGTGGATAACCTCGACAACAGATCGTTGAAATTCTTTAGGGTAGGGTTGATAACCAGCAGGCGCGGCGGGTAGGCGAACAATTCGTCAGGCGGTTTGAAGGCGCTGGAAAAGATATAGATGATAGGCAGCAGCATGACAATCGAAAGCGGCACCAGAATAAAGTAGAACTTGATCTGGCTAACATGAAAACCGCTTGGGTTGATGCCCCGGTTTCTAACTCCGGTGTAGCTGCGAAGTCTATTCTTTATCATATATGCTCAATCGTTGCTGCCGAACAGACGCGTGGCAAGACGTGAAAAGAACAGCACCATCAAGAGCAATACGACGGATACTGCCGCCGCATAGCCCATCTCATACCGTAAGAAGCCATAATCTTCGATGTGATTCACGACCAGCTGCCCGGCATACTGCGGCGTCGGGTTGCTGCCGGATAGCAAAACGCCAATCGCCCCGGCCTGAAACGTGCCCACAATTGCCATGACCGCCCCGAACAGCATTTGCGGCCTCATGGAAGGGATGGTGATGTAGAAAATTTCCTGCAAACGGCTTTTCATGCCGTCAATGGCGGCGGCTTCATAGAGTTCAGGGCTGATTTCAAGGATGCCTGCCAGCATCGCCAGAAAACCGATGCCCATGCTGCTCCACAGGGTCACGATGATCATGATCAGCATCAAATATTGAGGGGATTGCAGCCACTGTACTGGCTCGCGCAGCAAGCCAAGCCCCAGTAGGAAACTGTTCAAGTAGCCAGTTTGATCGCCGCTGAACAGCGTTTTCCAGACGACAACCATCGCCACGCTGGCAGTCATGGAGGGCGAATACAGGATGAGCGCGAAGATGGTGCGCGGAACTTTCGGAAGCTGCGCCAGAACCCACGCCAGCATAAAGGCCAGTATGTACCCGCCGGGGCCGACAATGACGGCGAATTGGATGGTATTGGGCAGAACGTAACGCATAAACGTATCGTCCTGTGTGATCAGGGCGATGTAATTGCTAAGGCCGACGAAACGCGGCGGTTGAATTGCATCAAAGAAGGTAAATGAGAGAAGGAATGCGGCAGCCACTGGGATAATGATAAACACCGTGAATAGCAGCGCATACGGCGTGAGGAAAGCGTAGGCGCTGCCTTCTTTCCCAACCCAGCGTTGAAAGGATCGGCTAATTTGCATTTTCTATCCAGCTTTCAACGGTTTCGATGGTCGGAATGATGTACTCGCGAACCCGCACCCCATTTACCAGATAGCCAAACTCTTCCATCTTGCGGGTAATTTCACGGTTGATGGCGATGATGGCGCGGTCTATGGCTACACGGGCATTCACGCCATCAAAAACAATGCGATTCCAGATGTTGCTTAATTCGCGCTCTTGCATATAGCCGCCGGGCAGCCGGATTGGTTCCTGCACCCACTGCCACTGTTCAAGAATGACTTCGCGGTGTTCATCAGGAATATCGAGCTGGCCGAATGCTTCCAGATTGGCCGAGAACCAAAGATAGTCGCGCCCGTAATTCATAATGAGCTGTTCCTGAAAGCTGGATTGGACTTCGGTAGACATCCACCACTGTAAGAACTGCCACGCTTCATCGGGCATATTGGTATTCTGAAAGATGATGCCAGTTTGTGCCGAGCCGGTTGCCCAGCGGTTTTCGGTGCCATCAGCCAGCACGGTTGCCGGATACAGATCGATGTTCCACAGTCCCGATAGCTCTGGTGCGGCGGAAGTGAGTTTGATGTAAGTTTCCAGATTAGAGATGCCGATGGGAACGTCGCCATCGCGGAAGCTCTGATAAAAACTGGATGTGGTGAGGGGCATGCCGTAAATGGTGAAGCTGTCAGCCATGAATTCAATCGCGGCGATAGCCTCTTCGCTTTGTAAGCCGGTGGCAAAGCCGCCATCGCTATACAACTCAGCCCCATAATTAAACAGATAGGGGGCGGTAAGTAGGTAATTTTTCTGCCCGCTGCCGCTGGAAAGAGCCGTGTTGTAGTTCATGCCATAGCGCTGTAACTCTGGCAGAATGCTGATCACTTCATCCCAGGTTTGCGGAACCGGAATGTTCAGCGAATTGAGCACATCTTCACGATAGAACGTGACCCAAACATCCTGTGTTTCAGGAATGGCATAGACCGAATTGTCAATGATATAGCCGAGCAGCGCGCCGGGTGAGAAAATATCAATATACGAATCGAAATCAGGGAAGGATCGCAGATCGTACAGGGCATTACGAACTGCGAGTTCATAGGGAATATGGGTGCTTACGCCTAAGGCCACATCAGGCTGTGTGTTGGCGGCGTTGGCGAGTATCAATTTCGATTCATCGGGCATGATCGAGAATTTAACGCGGATGCCAGTTTCGGCGGTGAACATCGAATCAGCCATCAACTGCATCACGTTTACGTATTGGCGCGGGCGGTTCACCCATACTTCCAGTTCGCCTGTGCCTGCGCCGATAGTCTGATAAGGATCGGGCTGGAAGGAGTTCACAAAACGCTTGAAGTCCTCAAAAACGGAGACGTAGAAAGGCGGCGCAGGCGTTTGCACAACCACATCCGGCGAATGAATGTAGATTTTGTCCAGCGCTAACGGCTGCGCTTGCAAGAGCGGCAGCAGGGAAGCAAGCTGCTGGGCTGCCGAGCCAGTGCCTTCAGATAATCGGGTTAAATAGATCGGAATCTCGTCAACGTTATCTGCCAGAAAGAGCAGATTATCAATTGCCATCTGGTAGGTCATGATCTCTGGCGATGCGCCGCTGGGATCAATGGAAAGCAGCGTATCTTTGTCGTCAATCAGGTTCTGGGCAATGGTATTCAGGCGCTCGTCAATATCAGGGATGTAGTCCGAAATCGTCCATTCCCTGAATACGTCATGCTGGTTACCGGTCAACCGCCGGATTTCCAGCGCCAGCGCGTTGATTTCCAGCAGGGCTTCCTGAATGGTTTCGATAGCCTGCAAATAGGGCGCGTTGGTCGCTTCAATGCCGATGACGTTGATGCCTTCATGCAGGAAAATCTGATAAGGCGTTTCACCGCCCAGAGGGACATCAATCCAGTCGGCGGAATAGGGGAAAGCGACGGCGTTGAGTTCCTCGAATGGAACCTCGCCGTTCACGGTGATGCGCCGAAAGACGGTGAAATTGCCGCGAGAATTTTGCATCGCCCGTAAGGTGATGGCGTACAGGCCAGCTTCCGGAACATCCAGCTCGTAATAAACGGTGCTGCCGCTCAGATCCCAACTTTCGCCGCCAAGTGTATTCATAAGCAGGCAGTAGGTATCGTAGGGCGTTACAGTGATACCGCGATCAGGCGCAGGCCGCACGGAAGTTTCGTTCTTATAAGTTGGCAGCTCTGCTTCCACAGTCATCATCGCGCCGGATGTAGCCGCCGCTGACTGTAAAGCCAGATACTGTTGATAGTCAGGATAGGGAACAAACGGCACGATATAGATATTGCCGAGGTATATTTCGCCTTCATCCAGCGTAATATCTAGCTGATGTTCGCCCGCAGGCAGGGCGACGCGCAGCGGATAGGCTTCGCTAAATTCCACATCACGCGCCCACACAGTAGACCAGCGTACATCGCGCACTTGAGGAATGAGCGCATCATTACCATAACGATCTTTCGGAAATTGATCGCTGCTGTTGCGGTAGTAAAGGGGAAACAGCAGGCGTTGAAAATCACTTACCGGGAATGTGCCATCAATGCTCATCTGCACTTCCGGCACTCTTGATTCGGCGGTGGCGGCAGCGTCAAAGGCAAAGATGTATTCGCCCTCGTCAGGGATGGTGAAGGCGATTTGCAGGCTGCTGCCACGCTGCAGCAGCACGCTTCCGCCAGCATACTGTTCGGCCATTGAGCCAGTTGCAAGCGGCAATCCAAATGTGTCTGCGCTCAGCGTTATCCACGGTTGGGCAGTAGATTGTGCTGCGCTTTGCGCGTTGAGTCCGGCAAACTGCGCGGGTGCTTCGGAAGCTGATTGATCGGTAACTGGGGCGGCTTCAGTGACGCGAGACGTGCAGGTCGCAGCCGTACCATCTGCATTGGTTACGCGGATGGCGCTGCCTAAAAGGATGATTGCTGTGGCGAAGATCAGCAATAAGGTGACTGGGCGAAAATATTTTCTTAATTTAGAGAGCACCGCAACATCTCCAGCCGCCAGAATCGTGCGATATGATGCTCTTCAACAAAAAGGACTGCTTCATCTATTTTTAACTGAATTATTGAGATGTATGGGTGAGGGCGATGCGCTAGCGCATCGCCCTCATTTGCTGCCCAGCTGCTTACTGAGAAAGTTGGGCGCGTGCTTCATCGAGAATGTTGTTGGCGAAATCCTCGATCTGTGGCGCAAGGTCTACATATTGGAATTGACCAGACCCGATGTTGCCAAAGATAAAGCCGAGATTTACATCCGTATTCTCGCCGATATCGATGCCGGGTTTGCCTTCCCAGCGGGCGTTGATATAGCCGGGAACGATCTTCGCCAGCGATTCCACCAGACTGCTGTCCAGGTTTTCGAGCGCCTGGCGCAGGCCGGGGCGTTCGCCTACCAGCGACATATACAGGTCAATGCTTTCAGGGGTGACTGAAACCGGCATTCTGGTTGGCACTGTATCGCCATTAGCGGCCAGTTCGGCTTCGGTGGCATAACCTTCGCTGGAGATGCTCATCCAATGGGCGAAGTCATAGGCTGCATCCAGATCAGAAGCAGTGGCAGATACGGCGATAATGTCGGTGACCATTGCCTGATTACCACCGGGGATACCTAGAAAGTCCCAGTTGAAGGTGGCATTGTCTGAGTAGGAAGGTACAACCCAACCGCCATCCCAGACCGCGCCGGATTCTTGATTCAGGAACAGTTCCCACGGCCCTTGTGAGGTGAACGCGGCTTTTTGATCGTCAGATAGACCCTGCCATGTATGCGGTTGCATTTCCAGCGCCGTTTCAACCGCGTCACGGAAGGCTTCCGAATTGTAATTCATGTGTTCGCCGTCATAGCTGAACCAGCGCAGGTTGCTATCCTGAGTGCTGGGATACCAGCCCAGAATGGGTTCCATTTCGTGCAGACCCAGCACGCCCTGCGAAACATCGGTGAGGGAGGTTACGGTAGCGAAGAAATCTTCCACTGAAATGCCGTATTGAGGCGCGTCGAGATTCGCGGCATCGAACAGGTCTTGATTAATGAAATAACCCATCACGAACTGCGCGCTGGGCAGCCCAAGTACCTGACCAGAGTAGGTCACGGCATCGTGCAGCACCGGGGGAACTGCCGCCCAATCCGGATCATCTGCTACCCGTTCAGTCAGATCGGCGAGCCAGCCATTCTGAACGTAGTAGGGCGTGTTGTTAGCCATGAAAACATCAGGCAGTGCGCCACGCGCGGCCATATTGGTCAGTTTTTCTTCCCAACCGCCATCGCCAGACATATCAACGATTTCGATGGTCACATCGGGATGCGCTTCCTGATAGGCGTTAACCAGTTGGCGCTGAATGTTGTTTTCTTCTTCTGTGCCAAGATTCCACGTGGCGTAACGAACCGTCGAACCCTGCGCCTGCGCGGCCAGCCCGAAGGACATCAGCCCGAGCGCTAAGGACAGTAGAACGGCGATGCTGGTGAATTTCTTTAAGTTGGTCATTTTCAACTCTTCGCAAGCTATTTATCGGACAGAGATGATAGATAAGTTAACAACCATATACATACCTTTCGTGAAGATTGAACAATTGCTGGGCTGCGCCGGCATACTCCTTTCCGGAACTAGGAACCTAAAACGACACTTATGATATGCGTCTTGCCATCGGCAAAGATGGGCAAAAGATTGCTTTCGTAGGCTTGCCCATCAACGAGTATTTCACGTATGCCACGATTGACGCTGTCAGGATTTGTAACTTCGATTGCGTACTCTGCGCCGCGAAAATTGCGCCGCACCTTAAAGCCAGCCCAGTGTGCCGGGATAGCGGGATCGATCAGCAGCCCATCTTCTTGCGGGCGAACGCCTAGAATCCAGTGGGTGGCTACGCGATGCAGCCATTGGGCTGAGCCTGTGTACCATGTCCAGCCGCCGCGCCCGTAATACTCTGATAGCGGGCCGTCAATATTTCCCGGCGTCACGTAGGGTTCAGCCTTATAGGCATCAATATCAATGCTGCGGTTCGGCGGGCAGATTTTGCGATACGCTTCATAGGCCAGTTCAGGCTGACCGTTAGCGCTGTATGCCCATACTGACCACGTTGCCGCATGGGTGTAAACCCCGCCGTTCTCGCGTAAGCCGGGCGCGTAGCGGGTGACGTAGCCAATATCCGGGCGCGGTTTGGTGAAAGCCGGGTAGTTCAGCAGCGTGCCGTAATCTTTGAGCAGGTATTCGGTGACCGAATCCATCGCGGACTTCGCGTAGTCTTCTTCAGCTGCGCCGCTCATCACCGCCCAGATATTGGGCATCAGGAAGATTTTGCCTTCCTCATTTTCGTGCGATCCCAGCAGCAGGCCGTCATCCGTCGTGGCCTGCAAATACCATTTGCCATCCCAGCCATAGCGGTTGAGGGCATCTTTCAGATTTTCGCGCACGACTTCGCAGCGCTCAGCCCAACGCTCATCGCCACGACCTTGTGCCAGCGGGATGAAGTCGCCAAGGATCATGTACAGGAATTCAGCGACCCAGAAGCTTTCCCCTTTAAGCAGCGTGCCAACGGCGCTTAAGCCATCGTTCCAGTCATGATCGCCCATCAAGGGGATGCCGCGCGGCGAAAAGCGCGAAAAAGAGCGCTCAATTGCCCGTTTGCAATGCTCGTAAAGCGATTCAGCCGGGGCGTTAAGATAGGGAATCGCTTCATCGAGAATCGTGTAATCGGTTGTTTCTTTCAGATAGGCGCTCAGGATGAAGGGCAGCCACAATAAATCGTCAGAGCAGTTTGTGCGCGGGCCGCCGCCGCGAATTGAGAACCACCAGTGGTAAACATCGCCTTCGATGAATTGATGCGCGGCGTGTAAAAGTAACTGCTTGCGCGCAAATTCTGGCTCGCTGACGAGAAAGATTTGGCTGTCTTGTAATTGATCTCGATAGCCGATACCTGCGGAAACCTGATAAAGTCCTGATTTTCCCCACAGGCGACCGGAGATAGTCTGATATTTCAACCAGACATTGGTCATGAAATTAAGCGCTGTATCGGGCGTTTCTACATGCTCTTGATCGAGGAATCGCGACCAGAAGGCGTGAACGTTCTCCAGCGCCTGCGCGCTATTTTCAACTGAAGTGAAGCGGGTGATGAGTTCTGTCGCATCTTCGCGCTTATCTTCAGCCGCGCCAATGGTGAAGACAACAGTTTTGGATTCGCCGGGGCGCAGCGCGATCGCAACCTGTAAGGCGGCGATGGCATCCGTAAAACGCCCAGTTCTGCCAGCCAGTAGGGGATCAATCATCGCCTGTGGGTGATCATCGTTGCGGTACATGCCGATGAAGGTTTCTTTGTCGCAGTCGAATGATTTCAGCGGTTCGCTGACAGCCATGAAGGCGGTGTAAGGCCAGCTAATATTGTTGTGTCGCCCATGCTCATCGGGGAAACCCCACAGGCATTTGCGGGCAAAGACGGCCTGTCTTTCCGGATCGGCTGTGGTTTCGATGAACAGCTTGTGAAACTCGCGATGTTCGTCTGGCGCGAAACCGAGCAGCCACTCAGCGTAAGATGTGATATCCAGTTCGCGGGTTTCGTCACTATGGTTTGTCAGGGTAAGTTGAAGCACTTCTACCGGGGCATCGGCAGCGACAAAGACCGTGAGCGTGCTTTCGATATCTTCGACGCGGTGGGTAAAACGCGAATAGCCGGGGCCGTGCGCGACTTCGTAATGCTGATACGGGCGCATGACCGGCTTATAGGCGGCTGACCAGTAGACCTGCCGCCGCAAATCGCGAATATATAGATATTTGCCCCAATTATCTTTGATCAGGTCTTGAAATGAGCGCGTGAGTCGATTTTGCCCGGCGTTGCCCCGCCAGCTGTAGCCCGATCCCGTTTGTGAGATCATCATGCTGTAATCGCCATTGCTGATGACGTTGCCCCAGGGGCGAGGTGTCAGCGGGGTGGTGATTACGTATTCCCTGCCGTCTTCTGTAAAGTAACCGTAACGACTCTGGAATTTTTTACTCATACCGCCTCAAAACAGGTCATAACTTTACTTTTTGAAAACTTTTGCATACACTAATTTTTGTGAAGTGAAACGGTTCACTATAATAAATCTAGCATTCTTAATTTTTGCTGTCAATAAATTTGTTTCGGAATATCTGGAAATAGATTTTTATAGAGGGCTTTGGGAACGCTGATGATCCCGCTTACTTGAGCGTGTTCATGGCGGTTATGAAGGGCGAGTATGACGACCATCCGAGACGTTGCTAATCACGCGGGGGTAAGCGTTACCACCGCTTCTTATGTGCTTAACAACACCGGTAATATCAGCGTGGCAACCCGCGCCCGCGTAATGCAGGCAGCAAAAGAACTCAATTACCATCCCAACGCCTTTGCCCGCAATCTGAAATATCGGAAAACCCAGATCATCGGCGTGTTCATTTCGCGCTTTGGCGGCTCTTTCTATGAAGACATTCTGGAAGGTATTCACAGCGTTGTTCTAAATACCAACTATGAGCTGCTGGTATGCCCGGAAAGCCGCTCAACGCGGCGTATCCTGTTTCACCGGCAGGTAGATGGCGCGATTGTCTTTGACTCCAAATTATCAACCGATGCGGTGATGAAATTAGCGTCCAGCCGTTTTCCGATTGTGATCCTTGATCGCCCGCTGCAAAGCGAATATATCGTGCCGCTGCTGCTTGATAACCCGCTGGGGGTGCGCGGCGCGTTTACCCATCTCTACGATCAGGGATACCGCAAGCTGTGTTATTTGGCTGGCGCCAGCGATTCTTTTGACAATGCCGAGCGTATGCAAACGTTTCTGGCGATGGCTGAAGAACATCATCTGGAAACGCCAGTCTATCAAGGCAATTTTACGGTGCGCTCTGGCTATGAAGCGGGGCAGGCTATATTGCAAGCGGGCGAACTGCCAGAAGCCGTTTTTTGCGCGAACGATCAGATGGCTATCGGCTTAATAGACGCGGCAAAAGAGCGCGGCTTGCGCGTGCCGGATGATATTGCAGTGGTTGGCTTTGACGATATCCCCATCGCGCGCTATTTGCAGCCATCTCTCTCAACGGTTGGCGCATCGCGCTTTGAGTGGGGAACGATGGCCGTTCGCCAGTTAATTGACTTTTTAGAGCATAAAACGCCTTTTGACAGGCAGCGTATACCGACCCATTTTATTCAGCGCCAATCGTCAACACGCGGCAGTTTTGCTGATTCACACGGAGCATGAAATCGTGAATCTGGTTGATATTTTGCATCATGAACTACAAGGTTCAGTCGAGTTTTATCGCGATTTCACCAATCTTCAGCAGGGCAGTCCGGGGTATGGGCTGACCGTTGATTCCACTAAAAAGGCGAACTTTGCCTCAATTGCGGCAACTGGCTTTGCCTTAACGGCGTGGGTGATCGGCAGTGAGCGTGGCTATATGCCGCGTGAACAGGCGCAGGAAATCACGCGCGGCACGCTGGATACGCTGCTGCATCGTGTTCCACACCATCGCGGCTTTTTTGCCCACTTTCTGAATATTGAAACCGCGCAGCGCTGGCGCACCTGTGAGTATTCGACCATTGATACGGCGCTGTGCTTGAATGGCGTGATCACTGCTGCTGCCTATTTTCAGGATGCGCAGATTTGCCAGATGGCTGATGAAATTCTGGCGCGGGTGGACTGGAACTTTATCGTTTTCGAGAGGGACGGCATAACCCTGTTTCGCATGGCTTATAACCCGGATCGCGGTGGGGATTATGTGCAGGGCGATCCCGGCTTTATCAGCCAGTGGGATATGGCCGCCGAACAAAAGATGATGTATCTGCAAGCGGCCGAACAGCTTCCGCCAGAACTGGCGCGGAAGCTATATGCCGGTTTCCGCCGCGATAAGCGTAAGTTTGATGGGCGAGACGTGATCGTGAATCCCGGCGGCAATCTGTTTGCCTATCAATTCAGCGAAGCATGGTTGGACTGCGAAAAACTTCTTGATCCTGATGGCATAGATTGGTTCGAAAATTCGCGATTGGCGACGCTGGCGAACCGCAGCTTTTGTATGGAACACGCCAGAGAGTTCAAAACGTATGGGCCGAGTAGCTGGGGCGCAAGCTGTGGCGACAGCCCTTGGGGATACGATGTTTCAGGGGCGACGCCCGCGTTACTTGATCCTAAGCCCAATGGAACAGTTTCGATTTATGGGGCAATTTCGTCGCTGCCGTTCGCGCCGGGGCTGGTGTTAGAGATGATTGATCACCTTTATCATCGGTACCCGCGAACATGGGGGAAATATGGCTTTTATGATGCCTATAACCTGGCAGTAAAACCAGCGTGGTACAGTGACGCGCTTTACGGCATTGATAAAGGCTGTTCGATGATCATGATCGAGAATTACCAGAGTCGCCTGGTGTGGGATGTTTACACCAGCAGCCCCAATATTCAAAAAGCGCTCAAGGTATTGGGCTTTTATAAACGCCAGCCCGCTGATTAGCAGGCGAAAAGGGTAGGGGAAAGGCTTCAAGTGGCCGGATTCTACGCAAAAGACGGCTTGTTCTGGCTTGATGATCAGCCGCTGTTTATCAATGCGGGGGAGTTTCATTATTTCCGCACGCCTGCTGATCAATGGGAGCACCGTTTGAGTCTGCTAAGTGGCGCTGGCTTTAACGCGGTGGCGGCATACATTCCATGGCTATGGCATCAGCCGCAGCCGGATGTATCCGATCTGGACGGGCATACTCACCCCATGCGCGATCTGGCGGGGTTTCTGGATTTGGCTGTGCGCATGGGCTTCTACATCATCGCCCGCCCTGGCCCGTATATCATGGCGGAAACCATCAATGAAGGCATACCGCCGTGGGTATTTAGCCAACATCCAGATGTGGCATTTTTGAACCAGCGCGGCGAACCCCTGAATCTGGTCAGTTACCAGCATCCCGATTTTCTTGCCTGCGTTAAGCGGTGGTATGAGGCCGTATTTTCGGTGCTGACGCCGCGCCAGATCACGCGTGGAGGGAATATCGTTCTGGTTCAGCTGGATAATGAAATGGGCATGCCGCAGTGGGTACGGAATGTGATTGACACCAACCCTGATACGGCGTCACGTTTCGCTGGCTATCTACGGCAAACTTACGGGGCGCGCCTCAATGAGCGTTACCCCGCCGGTGATCTGCCCGCGTTTCTAATTTCGCAAATCAGGCAGCCACAGCTTCCATACGCAGAGCGCCTGATAGAAGACTACAGACGATTTTATCGCGTCTATTTGCGGGACTATGCTGCGTTTCTGTGGGAGCAGGCAAAAGCGCAGAGTCTGGAAGTGCCGCCAGTGATCAACATTCATGGGTTTGGCAATGGCGGCAAAACATTTCCAATTGGCCTGTCACAGTTGTCGGCGGTGATGGCGCTGGATGGCATGATCAGCGCGACGGATGTATACCCATTGTTCATTGGTGAGGGCAACATTCACCAGATGTTGCTAGCGAATGCCATGACTGTGGCGTTGCAGAACCCGCAGCAGGCGCTGTTTTCGATTGAATTTCAGGCGGGTGGAAATCAGGATTTTAGCGGGGCGCAGTCTTCGCTGTATGACCTGCACAGCAGGCTTTGCATCTCTGGCGGGATGCGGGCGATTAACCATTATCTGTTCTTTGACGGCGAGAATGATCCGGCGCTTAGTCCGGTCAGACGGCATAACTGGGGGCATCCGGTGCGTAAAGACGGCACTGTGCGCCGTCACTATAGGCGCTACGGCGAGCTTTCAAGGGTGCTGGCAGCCTACGGCAGCGATCTTGTGCGCGCAAAGCCAGCAGTCGTAACGACCATCGGATTTTTAATTGACGATTATATGACTGAGGTCAACAACGACTTTACCCGCCCCGTAACGGAAGCCCTGACGCATCAACGTGACGAGATTTTATTCGACTTCATCGCGCGCGGGTTGGCGCTAACGCACCGTCCGTTCAACGCGGTTGAATTGCTGCGCGGCGAATTGGATGCATCGCGTACACCTGTATTGTGGGCGATGATTGAGAAGCGATGCGACGCAGTTGTGCAGCAAAAGCTGGTGGATTACGTGAAGGATGGTGGTCGGCTCATCCTAATCGGGCGGATGTGTGAGCAGAATTTCGATCACGCTCCATGTACGATTTTGCGAGACGCTCTGAATATCACCCATATCAACGACGCGCCGCCATTTGAGCCAAACCACATACAGGCTTTTAGTTACGAACACGTTCCGGTGACGTTTCTGGAGACCTACTCAGGCGATTTCGACGGGCGCTTTGCGTTGACGGAAGACGGTCAAACGGTCGGATTTACCAAAAAGCTTGGCGCTGGTGAAGTGATGATGTTTGGCGCTGCGCTGCCCGCAAACACGCTTGATGACCTCGACATTTTGAACCAGATGGCACAGTGGGCAGGCTGCGCGCCTCAATTTTCGCTGAGCGAATGGGCAGATGTGCGGCTTTCGCAGGGCGAAAAAGGGGATTTCCTGTTCATCAATAACTATCAGGATGATCCCATAGCGACGACAATTTCAGATCGTGCTGGCGCTTTGTTTGGCGGGCATCCGGTAGCGCTTCCGGCACGGAGAGGGGCGATCCTGCCCATCGAATGGCAGTGTCAAGATAAGATACGCATCCACTATCTCACCGCTGAGGTCACAGAATGGATTGATGATGGCTCTCAGGTGACGATAAAGACCGCGCAGTCAGAATTTTTTGCTGAAGTCAGCCTTCAGGGTTATCAATGCGACGGCGCAAGCGTGATCCAGCGCATTGATGATCGCCGCATGAAACTTCACGGGACGCAGGGCAGCATCGTATTTACGGCGGTAAAACCTGCGCCGTAAGGCACAAAAGTTCCGCGCTAAAGGCGAGTACTGTTCACCCACCTTACCCCAGATCTAATTCCGCGTATTCGCGTTCGTATTTTTCCTGCTGCGACTGGTTAGGGACTACAAGCACTGGTCGCGGAGCCAGACTGAGCACCCGCGAGGTCACGCTGCCATATAACCAGCGGCTGATTCCCGAACGGCCATGCGTCGTCATGATCACCATATCTACGTTGAGCGCCGCCGCCGTCTGCGCGATGATCCGCGCGGGATCGCCCATTTCTACGCGCATCTTAACGCGGAACCCGTGATCAAGCAGCTTTTGTGATACATTCTCCAGATACCGTCTGGCTTCCTGCTTGGCTTCTTCAACCACCGCGTAATTGGTATTGGCGATGATCATCGGGGTGGTAATGGTCACCGGAACGTCCGGAGGCTGAACTATCGTCAACAGGGTAATTTCACAACCGGGGTCTGCAATTTGCGCGGCGACATCTACCGCCATTTGTGCAAGCGGCGAACCATCCAGAGGAATCAACACATTTTTCAACATCAGATAACCTTTCTACCCCTTACCTCAATCAGGCTGCCTTCTCTGTTGTTCAAAAACGAAATCCCTGGCAGCCGATCTCTCTACTATCAGCTTAATCATTCCCCCCGGCGACGGTAGTGACGAACATCATCATCAGCTTGGCTCTTCGTCATTCCCGGCGCTTCATAGGCGCAAACCGTGAAAACCAACAGAGGGATACGTATGTCGTATCCCTCTGTGGCAAGCACCTTATTAACGGGGATTAGCTTCCCGGCCTAGCTGCGATGGCCGTCATCTTCCAGCGCCGCATGTGCTGCGGCCAGACGTGCAACCGGTACCCGGAAGGGGGAACAGCTTACGTAATTCAAGCCGGCGTGATGGCAGAAATGGATGCTCTTGGGGTCGCCGCCATGCTCGCCGCAAATGCCAACTTCAAGATCGGGGCGTGCTTTACGCCCTTTGCTAACTGCTGTCTCAATCAGCGCGCCAACGCCTTGCTGGTCAAGCACCTGGAACGGATTCTCAGGAAGAATGCCGCTTTCAACATATTCCAGCAGGAATTTGCCTTCCGCATCATCGCGGCTGATGCCAAACGTGGTTTGCGTCAGGTCGTTGGTGCCGAAGGAGAAGAACTCAGAATACTCAGCCATCTGATCCGCGATCAGCGCCGCGCGTGGCAGTTCAATCATCGTGCCGACTTTATACTCAACCGCGCATCCTAGCTGCTGGAACACTTCGGTTGCGACTTTTTCGATCAGTTCGCGCATGTACTTCACTTCATTGGCATCGGCAGTCACCGCAACCATGATCTCCGGATGTACGGGTATGCCTTCAGCCGATAGCTGGCATGCGGCTTCAAACAGTGCGCGCACCTGCATGGCGCTGATTGCCGGGCGCATGATGCCGAGACGCACACCGCGCAGACCCAGCATCGGGTTAAATTCGCGCAGGCCTTCAACTGCATCCATCAATTCTTCTACGCGCGCCAGCTCGTTCGGGCGGTCACCCATCAGGCGTAAACCTGCTGCGCGCATCGCCAACTGTTCGTGATCGGGCATGAATTCATGCAGCGGCGGGTCTAGCAGGCGGATGATCACCGGATCGCCATCCATCGCCTTGAAAATGCCGTAGAAGTCGTCGTGCTGAAATTCCTGTAATTTGCGTAGATGGCGGGATTCTTCGTCGCTGCCCGGTTCAGATAAGATCATGGCCTGTACAATCGGGAGGCGTTCTTCCTGGAAGAACATATGCTCGGTGCGGCACAGGCCAACGCCGTGAGCGCCGTAATCGCGAGCGCGCTTTGCGTCTGCCGGGTAATCTGCATTGGCATATACGCCCAGCCTGCGGAATTCATCTGCCCATTTCAGCAGGGTTTGCAGATAGGCTTCGCGGGCAAATTCTGGCTCAATACGCTTGATTTCGCCGGTGAATACTTCGCCGGTTGATCCATCAATAGACAGCGTATCGCCTTCGCGCACAATCATGCCGCCAACTGAAAGCTGACGGTTCCGAACATCAACATCCAGCGCTTCCGCGCCGCAAACGCAGGGCACGCCGAACTGCCGTGCCACGACTGCCGCATGGCTGGTTGCGCCACCTCTGCTGGTGAGGATGCCGCGCGAAGCCAGCATGCCGTGTACGTCATCAGGTTTGGTTTCCGGGCGTACCATGATCACTGAGCGCGATGCTTTGCCCCACTTCTCGGCAAGGTCTGCATCGAAGGCCGCCACGCCAACTGCCGCGCCGGGCGAAGCGTTCACGCCGGTAGCGATTAGGCGTCCAGCTTTCTTCGCTTCAGATTTCGCAACGTCGTCAAATTGGGGGTGCAGCATCTGAATCACATGCTGGGGTGTAACACGTAGAACGGCTTCCTGTTTGGTGATCAGGCCTTCATCGGCCATCTCAACCGCGATGCGAACGGCGGCGCGAGCGGTGCGTTTGCCGTCACGGGTTTGCAGCATCCACAGTTTGCCGCGCTCAATCGTGAACTCCACGTCCTGCATATTGCGATAGTGTTTTTCCAGCTTGTTGGCAATCTCTACAAACTGCGCGTAAATCTTCGCATTTTCGCGTTCCAGATCGGCAATCGGGGTTGGTGTGCGAATACCTGCGACTACGTCCTCACCCTGTGCGTTCATGAGGTAATCGCCAAACAGCTTCTTTTCGCCAGTGGCCGGGTTGCGCGTAAAGGCCACCCCTGTGCCAGACTGCTCGCCCATATTGCCGAATACCATCGTCTGTACGTTTACCGCCGTGCCCAGATTGTGGGGGATATTGGCCGCATTACGGTAGTCCACCGCGCGCTTGCCATTCCATGACTTGAATACGGCTTCTACGGCTAACGCAAGCTGGCGATAAGGGTCTTGGGGGAATTCGTCGCCAGTTTCATGGCGGAATATTTTCTTGAATTCGCGCGTGACCTGCTTCCAGTCTTCGGCGTTTAGTTCAACGTCAGATTTCACACCGCGATCGCGCTTGGTTTGGGACAGGTAATCTTCAAATGGCTCGTCAGCGATGCCCATCACGACTGAACCAAACATCTGCACGAGACGGCGGTAAGCGTCAAATACAAACCGCTCATCGCCCGTCAGTTTCACCATCTGCTCGGCAATCACGTCGTTCAAGCCAAGATTCAGCACCGTGTCCATCATGCCGGGCATTGAAAATTTTGCGCCCGAACGCACCGAAAGCAGCAGCGGGTTGGCGGCGTCACCAAATTTCTTGCCCGCCTTTTTCTCGACGCCCTTCAATGCCTCCAGCACCTGATCCCACATGTTTTCAGGGAAGTTGCCTTTGGCCGCAAGATAGGCGTTACACGCTTCTGTAGTCACCGTGAAACCGGGCGGCACCGGCACATTTGCGCGGGTCATATCGCCCAACCCTGCGCCTTTGCCGCCAAGCAGCGCCCGTAATTTGTCCCATGAACCGCCTACGATTTCCTGAACATGATCCACTTCATCAAAGAGATAAACCCAGCGTTTTGCTGTTTTTGAGGATGTGTCTCGCTTTTTTAATGGTACCTCTGCAATAGTCATAAGGTTTCTCCTCACCTATATAGTTAAGATTCTCGGATTTTTAAGCGAAACGGGCTAATGTCATTAGGCGGGTTGTCACATGACGAAGATCATGAGTCCTACAGTCTGTCGGTCGATCTGGAAATAAAAACGCCGATTCTCTCTAGAAGAAAATCGGCGTTTTTCTGTGGATGCTGCGTGGTTAGCTCTTAACAGCCCTATAGTAGGTTAGCGCTTTCATATATTGCGCGCGTTCATATGCCGCTGGGTCTTCAGCATGCTGCTGGCTCAATGCGCCGCGCATTTCGGCGACGGAAACATATTCATATTCCGTCATCCACGCGAGTAGTTCATGCTCAATGGTGCTCAGATAGCTGTGACCGTGCTTGAGCAGTGCCGATGCCATCATGGTCACGGTTGCTCCGGCGAGCAGCATCTTCACAACGTCCATGCCAGAGTGAACGCCGCCAGTCGCCGCTAGATCAGCATGGATACGCCCGTAAAGGATGGCGATCCAGCGCATCGGCAAACGCTGCGCCTGCGGTGTACTCAGCAGAAGATTCGGGCGCACTTCCAGCGTCTCTACATCAATATCTGGCTGGTAAAAGCGGTTGAACAGCACGAGTGAAGAAGCGCCAACCTCATCAAACCGCTTCGCCATGTTCGCCATATTGCTGAAATACGGGCTTAGCTTGACCGCCACAGGGATACTGATCGAACGGCGCACCGCGTTTACAACGTCAATATCATGCTGTTCGATCTCCGCGCCGGTGATTTCTGGATCCGTCGGGATAGAGTACAGGTTTAGTTCCAGCCCGTCCGCGCCGGCTTCTTCGATCTTCTGGGCATAAGATACCCATTTCTCTGGCGTAGTCCCGTTCAGGCTGGCGAAAATCGGAATTTCCACAGACTCTTTCGCCTTGCGAATCAGTTCAAGATAGCCTTCTGAAGTCGTTTTGAAGTCTTGCGGCTCCGGAAAGTAAGACAGCGCTTCGGCATAACTTTCGGTTCCGTAGGTCAGGTAATGATCCAGCGCCAACTGTTCCAGTTTGAGCTGTTCTTCAAACAGGGAGAACATCACCACCGCGCCGGCTCCGGCATCTTCCAGCCGTTTGATGCCGTCTACCGTTTCTGAAAGTGGGGACGCAGACGCTACCAGCGGTGAGCGCAGCTTATACCCCATATACGTCGTCGTTAAATCCAACATCATTTCACTCCCCGTCAGTTTCCATTTGGCGCGTATGGCCGCGACGCGAGATATTCATACAGCGCCCAGCGCGTGTTCACATCGCCCTGTGCTTCTTCAAATAGCTGCGCGGCGACTTCGGGCTTTGTTAATTCAAGCATCTTGAAGCGGTTTTCCATTTGCAGGTATTCACGCAGCGGCACTTTCGGCGCGCGCGAGTCCAGCATCAGCGGGTTTTCACCGCGATCTTCGCGTTCCGGATGATAGCGATACAGCAGCCATTGTCCGGTATCTACCGCCGCTTTCTGATTCTTAAGCGCCGTCTTCATTTCAATGCCGTGCGCAATGCAGTGACTGTAAGCGATGATTAGCGAGGGGCCGTCATAGGCTTCTGCTTCGATGAACGCGCGCAGCGTCTGATCATCTTTCGCGCCCATCGCCACCCGCGCAACATAAACATTGCCGTAGCTCATGGCGATTAAGCCGAGATCTTTCTTGGCCGCGGGCTTCCCGCCGGCGGCAAATTTGGCAACTGCTGCGCGTGGTGTTGATTTCGATGCCTGACCGCCGGTGTTCGAGTACACTTCTGTATCCAGCACCAGCACGTTAACGTTGCGCCCGCTTGCCAGCACATGATCCAACCCGCCAAAGCCAATGTCATATGCCCAGCCGTCGCCGCCCACAATCCATACATTGCGCTTCACCAGCGCATCTGCCAGTTGCAGCAAGCGCTTCGCTTCAGGCTTATCTATATGCTCCAGCTTGTTTTTCAACTGTGCAACATGCTCGCGCTGTTCGTAAATGGCCGCCTCGTTACTTTGATCGGCAGTGAGCAGCTTAGTTGCCAGCATACTGCCAATATCTGCGCTCAGCAGTTTGACCAGCTCAGCCGCCTGTTCAGCTTGTTTGTCCAACGCTACGCGCATGCCATAACCGAACTCGGCATTATCTTCAAACAGCGAGTTTGCCCATGCTGGCCCCCGGCCTTCCGCATTATGGGTATAAGGCGTTGTCGGCAGGTTGCCGCCATAAATTGAGGAACACCCGGTAGCATTAGCGATCACGGTTCTATCGCCAAATAGCTGCGTGATCAGCTTGATATACGGCGTTTCACCGCATCCAGAACACGCGCCGGAGAATTCAAATAACGGCTGCTGCGCTTGCTGCTGGCGAACGCTGCTGATCTTGATATTGCGGCGATCCGTCTCTGGTAACTTGAGGAAGTAATCCCAGTTGCTGTTTTCCTGTTCGCGGATCGGCGGCTGTGGGCGCATATTCAGCGCCTTCAAATTCAGCTTCGATTTATTCTTGGCAGGGCATACGTCTACACAAATGCCGCAGCCTGTGCAGTCTTCTGGCGATACCTGAATGGTGTACTGCATTCCCGCCCATTCCGTATCCCGCGCCGGAACAGCCTTGAATGTTGGCGGCGCATCTTGCAGCACCGCGCCGTCATATGCTTTGATACGAATGACCGCGTGCGGGCAAACTAGCGCGCACTTGCCGCATTGAATACAGATTTCCGGATCCCATACCGGGATTTCCTGCGCCAGATTGCGCTTCTCATACTGCGTGGTTCCTGAAGGGTAGGTGCCATCAATTGGCAGGGCGCTCACCGGCAGGTCATCCCCGCGCCGGGCGATCATCTGCCCCAGAACATTACGCACAAATTCCGGCGCGTAATCTGGCACTACGGGAATCATCTCAATTTTGCTGGAGATGCTTTCCGGCACTGCCACTTCAAACAGATTCTCAATCGTGTTGTCTACTGCCCTAAGGTTTCGGGCGACAACCTCATCGCCTTTCTTTCCGTAGGTTTTCTCGATAGAGTGCTTGATTTCAGAGATCGCTTCTTCGCGTGGAAGCACGCCGGAAATGGCGAAGAAGCATACCTGCATCACCGTGTTAATGCGCCCGCCCATCCCGCTGGCTTTCGCCACCTTATAGGCGTCAATCACAAACAGGCGCAGCTTCTTGCCGATGATCTGCTCTTGCATGGCGCGTGGCAGGTGATCCCATATTTCATCCGGGCCGTACACGCTGTTCAGCAGGAATACGCCGCCCGGCACAGCCTCGCGCAGCATGTCGAAGCGATCCAGGAAGGTTGGCTGGTGGCATGCCACGAAATTAGCTTCGGTGATCAGGTACGGCGCGCGGATCGGGTTCGGCCCAAAGCGCAGATGCGAGACCGTCATCGAACCCGATTTCTTCGAGTCATAGACGAAATAGCCCTGCGCGTAATTCGGCGTGTTCTCACCGATGATCTTGATCGAATTCTTGTTTGCGCCAACGGTGCCGTCGCTGCCCAAACCGTAGAATACCGCCCGAACCACATTGTCCGGCTCAATCGAGAAGCTCTCATCCACCTCAAGGCTGGTATGGCTTACATCGTCATTGATGCCAACCGTGAAATGATTCTTCGGCTTTGCCTGATCCAGATTGTCGAACACGGCTTTGACCATCGCCGGGGTAAATTCTTTGGATGACAGCCCGTAGCGACCGCCAACCACTGTCGGCAGCGTGTCGCCTTCCCATGCTTCGTGCAGCGCGGTGATGGTATCAACATACAGCGGCTCGCCTGCGCTGCCGGGTTCTTTGGTGCGATCCAGCACCGCAATTTTCTTTACGGATTCTGGTAATGCTCTGGCGAAACGCGCCATATCCAGCGGGCGATACAGCCGAACTTTAAGCACGCCCACATTTTCGCCGCGCGCATTCAGCGTATTAACAACTTCATGTACCGTCTCAACGCCCGATCCCATCAGGACGATCACCCGCGTGGCGTCTGGCGCGCCGTGATATTCATACAGGTGATATTGCCGTCCCGTAATTTCGGCAAATTTATCCATTGCCCCCTGCACAATATCCGGGCAGGAAGCATAAAATGGATTCACCGTCTCGCGCGCCTGAAAATACACGTCAGGATTTTGCGCGGTGCCGCGTATAAACGGGTTTTCAGGCGAAAGCGCGCGGTTATGATGCGCGAAGATCAATTCGTCATCAATCATCGCCCGTAAATCATCATCGGTTAAGAGTTGTATCTTGGCGACTTCGTGTGAAGTGCGGAAACCATCGAAGAAATGAATGAAGGGAACACGGGCTTTTAAGGTGGTTGCCTGCGCGATCAGCGCGAAGTCTTGCGCTTCCTGTACAGATGCCGACGATAGCAGCCCCCAGCCAGTGGCGCGCACCGCCATCACGTCGCTGTGATCGCCAAAAATAGATAGCCCCTGCGCCGCCAGCGAACGTGCCGCAACATGAAATACGGCGGGTGTAAGCTCGCCTGCTATCTTATACATATTCGGGATCATCAATAGTAGACCCTGTGAAGCTGTGAAGGTTGTAGTGAGCGAGCCTGCTTGCAGCGCGCCATGTACCGTACCTGCCGCGCCTGCTTCGCTTTGCAGCTCTACGACAGTCGGCACGGTTCCCCATAAATTGGGTTGACTGCTGGCAGCCCACTCATCTGACCATTCGCCCATCGCTGATGAGGGGGTGATCGGGTAGATGGCGATGACCTCATTCAGTTTGTATGCAACGCGGGCGACTGCTTCATTACCGTCTAAAGTCATAAAATCGCGCGCCATTGATTTCTCCTAACGCTACTTATGTATCCAAACAAAACAGTTAGCAGTGCATCCATCTATTGAGCGAGACAAACGCAAACAGACTCACGGCAAGTATTGGCATACTCTCAATGATGCTTCCGCCAGTGCTGAACCATTAGTGACATGTGTAATCTTATAGGGGTAGCATTTATCGGGATTTGCCCGCCGCTGCCGTAAAGCACACCGGTCAGGCTGGGCTGTGTGATGATGCAAGTTGACGCGGCATGTAAGCGGGATAGTGTTTTTTGAATATTTAGCGGTGGGGTTTCACGCATCAAAAAAGCGATGAGCCGCCTTTAAGAGTGACGGCTCATGGCAAAAGTGGCATGATGGGGCTGCGATAAACTAGGCGCGTACTATTTGGGGATCGTGATTAACTTCTGAGACATCGCCATAAACGCCACCAGCAAATCGGAACGGGTTACGATCCCGATCAGCGTTTCGCCGCGCATCACAGGCAGGCAGCCGATGTAATTCTCCAGCATCAGGCGCGCTGCCTCAAACGCTGGCGCGTCCGCTTCAATCACAATCGGCGCATGCGTCATCGCGCTGGTGACCGAAATGTTGCCGCCTACCGACGGGTATGAAGGCATCTTCTTGCTGTTTAGCAGCTTGCCAAGCGCAAGCTGGCAATCACCAAAACTCAAAATGCCAATCAGATGCTTCTCAGCGCTTAAGACGGGGAGATGGTGGCAGCCTATTTCTTCCATCTTCCGCAGCGCAATAGCAATAGACGCGTTGGCATGGATGATCACCGGATCACGGGTCATTACATCATAAACGTTCATAGTGATGGCGCGGCCCAACCTTCATCTACTGTATCCGCATAGGGTCGCTCAGCGTTTTCCATATATTGGATTACAAGCCGCAAAATGTCTATTTCCGTCAGAATGCCTTGAAGATGCTTGTTGGCATCAACAACTGGCAGGCATCCAAAGCGATGCTCGGCTAGCAGTCGCGCCGCTTCTAAAACTGGCGTATCCGGATGCACGCTGATCACTTTGGTGGTCATAGAGCTTTCAACCAGAATCTGTTCCCAGAGATAATTCAGCTCCCAAACGCTGAGCGAAGTGGCATCTGACGGGCTGGCCCGGCGAACATCACCGCTGCTGAGGATGCCGACTAATTCTTGATTCTTGACCACTGGTAAATGCCGGATGTGGTGTTCCAACATGATTTTTTTTGCTTCATGCAAAGTGGTGTTTGGCGTTACCGAAATCGCCGGAGAGGTCATGCATTGACGCACTTTAGTCTCTCTTAACATGACAAATCCTCCAATAGGCCGTTTTTCCACATTGTAAAGTAATTTGAATAAACGGCGGTCATATGATGACTATGACATATGCCATATTATTTGTCGCAATGCGATATTTGTGAAGTGATCATGATTTGAAGCCTGATTCATGAGGCCTAACAGCGCAGGCTTCAGACCGGAAGCGTAAGGGTCAGGCGCGTGCCGCTTCCGGGCCAGCTTTCGACCTGCACATCGCCGCCGTAAATGCGCGCTCGCTGGATCACATTACGCAGCCCCAGCCCATGATGATCGGCATCTTCAATCGGGTTGAAGCCGCGCCCGTTATCGCGGATCACCATCCGGAACTCGTGCGCATCTTCGATAGTCTCGATAGATGCTGTGGTTGCGTGTGCGTGACGGATCACATTGCTGATCGCTTCGTAGGCGATCTGGCATACAGCCTCAACGACGGGCGGGCCAAATGGGGGCTGGCGATCAGGCGCGTTGATGTTCACGGTCAGCGTTTCGGGAATGTGCAGCCGCGCAAGCACATCAAGCAAATTAACCCTCAATGATTGCTGCTCATAATTTGCAACTTTGAGGTTCAGGATGTAATGACGAATGTCTTCAATGACCACGTCCAGGCTGCGCGTCGCCTTTGCGAGATCATCCTTCATGCCCGGCTGTGATAGCTGCATTAATTGCAACTGCATCCCTATCGCATAAAGCGATTGAATGATGCCGTCATGAAGTTCCATGCCTACGCGCTCGCGTTCTTCCAGCAGCGTAAGCCGCTCCCGCTGTTCGCTTAGTTGCGAGCCTGCGATGGCAAGGGCGGCGTATCCGGCTAAAGATTCCACCATCCATTGATCTTCCAGCGTGAAAGGAAGGTCATCAAGGCGATCGGTGAGGTAGAGCATACCGAAAAGCTGCACATCGGCCTGCACCGGAACGCCCAGAAAGCGATCCATATACGGGTGAAATTCGGGAAAACCGATGCTGCGGGGATGTTCGCTCAAATGCTCAAGGCGCAGCACTTCGCGATCGTGCATGATCACCCCCAGCAGGCCGCGCCCCACCGGAGGATGCGCGATCTGTTTGATTTCGCTTTCAGTCATCCCGGCAACTTCAAAGTATTTCAGCGTGCCGCGCTCGCCGGGAATGCCCAGAGCGGCATAACGTGCCTGTACCAGCTGCTTGGCAACGTAAGCGATTTGTTGTAGAACCTGTCTCAAGGTTCCGGCTTCAGCGGCATGTATGACAGCTTCAGCAATTTCTTTTAATGTTGAAAGGACAATAGTCACCTCTTTTGAAGGTGATTCGTTACTCGCCATATGGAATCTCAACCATTAAGCTGTTTTGCATTTATACTACCTGTAAATCCACTTGTCTGACAAAGGAAGCATTTATGCGGGAAACGGTGCGAGTTCTCATTGCCGATGATCATTCGGTAGTGCGGCTAGGGCTGCGCGCGCTGCTGGAACATCATCAGTTTCAGGTAGTCGCGGAGGCCTCTACGGGTGAAGAAGCCGTCTTGAAAGCACGTGAGTACAAACCTGATGTGGCTGTGCTGGATATTCGCATGCCGGGTATTTCCGGCATTGAAGCGTGCCGTCAGATCGTCTCAACGGTAGCCGGATGCCGGGTCATTGTACTTACAACTTATGCGGAAGACGAGCTTCTGTTTGCGGCTATACGCGCAGGGGCATCAGGGTATGTGCTGAAGCGTATTGGCGATAACGATCTGGTTCATGCTGTCGAACGTGTCAGCCGGGGCGAGAATATCCTCGATCCAGCGCTAACCGCGACCGTGTTTGCGGAAATGCGTAAAGCAGACAAGGCACAGCAGGCCGCTGCTTTTAGCGAACTTACCCCCCAGGAGCTGCTGGTGCTTTCTTTAGTTGCGCACGGGCTAACAAACCGGCAGATCGCCGTTAAGCTCTATCTGGGGGAAGGCACTGTGCGAAATTACGTCAGCAGTGTGCTGGCGAAAATTAATGTCGCAAATCGGGCAGAGGCGACGGCCTATGCCGTCAAACACAATATTGACGATATTGTGCCGCCGCCATCTAAAGCATCCGAGTAAATTAAATCACCCCAACCAGATTCACCGCCATATTTTCAAGGCGTGGGGTGCGCTGATGCTTCTGATTGCCCACCACCAGTACCGGTTGTGAGGCTCCGCCTAAGACCTGCCCGGTGACGCTGCCATGCAGCAGGCGATCTATTCCCGTGCGGCCATGCGTAGACATGATGATCAAGTCTACATTGAGCGAGTTAGCAACATGGATAATCACCTGCGCCGGATCGCCCACTTCTACGCAAATGGTAGTGGGGTAGCCATGCTCACGCAGGGCATCGGCGGCTTCTCCAAGCTGTCGTTTGGCGGTTTCAAGGGCATTGCCCAAGACATTGTATTCAGGGTTTAAGTTCATTCGGGGATTTGGGTCATAAGCCGGAATATCCGACTCCTGTACCGCCATCAGCAAGATTATTTCACACTGTGTGTTAACGATGCGTTCGGCAAAGTCCAGCGCCGTTTGTGATAGTGCCGATCCGTCCAGCGGAATCAGTATACGCGACAGCATGATAAATTCCTTTCGACTATATCTGCATGGTATCTGAACCCCGCTTACAGGTAAGGAATGAATGTCACTAAAAGCGATGACAACGCTCACTTCAATGATCACGTAGAGGATGAGAGGCGG
>LMZS01000178.1 GCA_001567085.1 Chloroflexi bacterium OLB15 | reverse complement strand
TAAAGCGCCATATCCAGCATGTGCACGCCCAGATCAATCATCGGGCCGCCGCCTGCCAGCTCATGCTGCGCGAACCACCCGCCCCACGCGGGTACGCCCCGCCGCCGCATCCAGTAAGATTTGGCGTAGTAGATGCTGCCCAGCCGTGCCGTCATCAATTGATCCGCTTCAGCGTTTGCACGTCGCCGCGATGCCGGTGATTGAAGGCCACTTCCAGCACGCGGTTGTTGGCTTCAGCCGCCTCCACCATCGCCAGCGCGTCGGCGGCATTGGCGGCAATCGGCTTTTCGGTCAGCACATGCTTGCCCGATTGCAGCGCGGCAACTGCAATCGGCATATGCAGGTAATTCGGAGTCGCCACGCTTACGATGTCCAGATCATCGCGTGCGACCAGTTCTTGCCAGTCGCCGTATGCATATGGCACATCATAGGCAGCTTGAATTTTAGCCAGTCGTTCCGCGTTCGGATCGGCAATCGCCACCACCGACACGCCCGGCTGTGCGTTGTAGTGCTTCAGGTGCGTTTCGCCCGGCCAGCCTAAGCCAACTACCCCGGCGCGAAGCGGTTGCAGCGCTATAGCTTCCATCTTGGCCGCCTACTGGTTAATGCTGTGCAGTTCCACATCAAATACCAGCACCGCGTTCGGCGTGATGATGCTGCCCTGCGGCGGGTTTGCGCCGTAAGCCAGTTCTGCCGGAATCCAGAACGTGAACTTGTCGCCGGGGGTCATCAACTGCAAGCCTTCCGTCCAGCCAGCGATCACCTGATTTAGCCCGAAGGTTGCCGGCGTGCCGCGCGAATACGAGCTGTCGAAGATCTGCCCGTCTAGCAAGCGGCCTTCGTAATCTACGGTGACCACATCGTTCTCAGTCGGGTGCTGGTCGCCTTCCGCATCCGTGATGATCGTGTATTGCAGGCCGCTTTCAGTGGTGAATACGCCTTCGCGTGTCGCATTTTCAGCCATAAACTGCGCGTTAGTCTGGCGGGTTTGCTCGCTGGCGGGGGCAGGTGCGCTGCCCGCAAACACAATCAGCACCACCGAAAGCGCGGCAATCGCCACAATAATGCCAATAACAAGAAAAGTGTTGTCTTTCTTCTGGGGTGAAGTTGAAATAGCCACAGTCTTACTGTCCTCTATTGATTCATTCGCTTAACTCAACCCGCTAAGTTTATCGAAGAATCGCCAGAATGGGGATGATGGGTTAGCGCGCCATAAGTTAAAAGGCGGCGCAGGGGCAAGATTTCGCGAACCGGATCATCACCGATCTCACCCTTCACTTCATACGCCCCCGCCATATATAATCGCGGGTACTATGTTCGCAGAAGTTTGTACGATTGCGCCTCCTTCGTGGAGCGTTGCTAAAATTTGGAAGGGCAGTTCCCCATGAAGGTTATTCTTCTCTCTGACGTTTATAAGCACGGCGTGGCTGGCGAAGTGGTTGATGTCGCTGATGGTTTTGCCCGCAACTGGCTAATTCCCAAAAAACTGGCGACCAAAGCCTCGCCGGAAGCGCTGAAGAAGCACGAAGAAATGCGTGAAGCTTCTGCCACACGTAAGGCTGCGCTGGAAGGCCGCCTGAACGACCTCGCCCGTCAAATTGACGGCGTGGAACTGCTGTTTGGCCGCCGCGCTTCACCCACCGGCAAACTGTTCGGTTCGGTCACCACCAGCGAAATTGCCGACGCCTTGAACGACAAGACCGGCATTGACATTAACCGCCGCCGCATCAGCCAAACCCAGCTTCGCGAAGTTGGCATTCATGATGTTCCGGTGCGCCTCGGCACTGAAATTTCGCCAATTCTGAAAGTGCAAATCGTTCGCGAAGAAGACTACGCCAAAGTGCTGGCACAGAAGGCCGCCAGCGCAGAAGCTGCGGCGATTGAAACCATTGAAGCTGATCCAGAAATTGACGCCGAAGCTGAAGCCGAAGCCGCAGGCGTAAGCGAAGCTATTGCCGAAGTGTCTGCGGAAGCCGAAGCAGCGGGCGAATAGCCGCCGCTTTTCCGCACACGCCGCGAAAGAGCGATTGCCTGTTATAATCGCTCTTTCGCATAACCGCGTATAACGGATACCCTTTCGCCTTATGGATGCCCAGGCGCTCGGTCGCTACCTGCGCCAAACCCGCGAAACCCAGGAACTTACGCTCGACGACGCCGAGTATGTGCTGAAAATACGCCGGGGGATTCTCGAATCCTTTGAACTTGGCGAATTTACGATTCCCAACGCCTCATCTGTTCAAATTCGTGGCTTCATCCGCAACTATGCCCGTTATCTGGGGCTGGATGAAGAGAAGGTTATCGCCTATTACGATGAGGCATTAACCGGTATCCCCACGCGCAGTTCAGCGTCAGCCTTTGGCGTGATGCGTAAAAAGGGCAAGCGCGAAAGCCAGCAAGCTCCGGCGGTGACCACGCCGGTTGCCCCGCGTACTATCACCGATACGCATCCCCGCCTGCCTAATGTACCTCCGCCCGCGTCAAACATGACGCCGCAAATTGAGCGTGGCACCTCGCCTTTTGTCCTGATCATGCGCGCTCTGGTGGCACTTGCCGCCGTTGCCGTGATCGTGCTGGTGATCGTGCAGTTACTGCCGCTTGAACAGCTTATCAGCGGCACGCCCACCGAGCAGCCCAATTCTGATATTCTGGCGCAGCTTCCGCCGACCTCTTCACACACGCCCAACGCCTCGCCCACGCTGTTGTTTTTGCCAACAGCAACCGGATCAGTGTCGAACTATAACGGCGAAGGGCTGCTGCTTGAACTGACCACTGCCCAGCGTGCATGGGTGCGCATCACCGCCGATAACATCGAGCAGTTTGTCGGCCTCACCCGCCCCGGTGAACAAATGACCATTCGCGCGCTGGATAATATTACGCTGTCCAGCAGCAACGCCGAAGCATTGGAAGCCATCTTCAACGGGCAGGAACAGCCCAGCTTTGGCGCGCGCGGCCAGCGTGTAGATCTGGTGTTCAGCGCGAACGGCGTGCAGATCAGCACCGGCCCCGGTTTCGCGCCCACGCCTGTTGAAAGCGCCACCCCGATGCCTACGCCCACCGATCCGGCAGGCGCGCTCATCGCCGCGCTCACGCCCACCGCCACCATCGGCCCCAGCTTAACGCCATCCGATACCTTCACGCCGTCCAGCACGCCCACTGACACGCTGACGCCTAGCGCCACCTTTACGCCCACCAATACGCCAACGCCCACCAATACGCCGACGAACGCACCGACGGCGACAGAAACACCGCTTCCGTCCAGATACGCCCGTCCCTTCAGCTACCGTTGC
>LMZS01000177.1 GCA_001567085.1 Chloroflexi bacterium OLB15 | reverse complement strand
CAATCAGCCAGCTGCGGTATTGTTCTCTGATTATCAGCTTGGGCTTGAACACGCCAGCGGTGATCCGCGCCAGTGAAGGGGCGGCGCTGCGCGTGGCTGATACGCAGGGCAGCTTTGATAAGTATGCGGGCTTTGATGCCCTGAAATGCAACGCTGATGAAGCGCAGGCGTATTTGCGGCGCGATCTGGAGAGCGAAGAAGATTTTGCCGAAGCCGCGCGCGAATTATTTGCGATGTTCGGCTTGAAACGGTGTATGGTGATCACGCGCGGCGCGCTGGGGGCAACGCTGGCGACGGCTGATGAGACGCACCTTTGCCCCGCGCCAGCGATCTCTGAAGTTTATGATACGGTGGGCGCTGGCGATACTTCCGTGGCGGTGATGGCGCTGACGCTGGCTGCTGGCGCCAGTCCTGAAGCGGCGGTCACACTGGCGAATATTGCCAGCGGATTAGTGGTGCAGCGGGTGGGCAACTACGCGCCATCTGCCAGCGAGTTGATCACGGCGATTCGCGGCGAAGCAGGCGATAAGCATTGACCGCATTGGAGAAACCGTCGGCGCGGTAGGCGGCGATCTGCGTTAAGGCGGTGACGCTGGCTAAGGCTTCAATTTCGGCATCATCGGCATAATGGCAGTAGCGCAGCGCCGATTGATGGCTGCCCCAATCGAGCAAATAATCGCCAGTTTCAACCTGCCAGCCTGTGGGCATCGGCTTGATGCGCTTGCGGAAGCGCTCATATTCATAAAAACGCCAGCAGGCGAAGGCTAAAATCCCGCCGGGGCGAACGCGCGCGCTGGCGGATTGTATCAGCGCCAGACGCCGCGACCTACCGGGAATGTGATGCAGCACGCCGAACAGCGCCACACAGTCAGCTCCTGCGCTGGTAAATCCCCTGCCAGAATATCCTGATGGATGAATGTCGCTTGCAAACGCGCATGGCGGGCGCAGTTTTCCCGCGCGCGTTCCAGCAGATAGGCGCTGCTATCAAGGCCAATGTAGGCGATAGGGGCATCACCCGGCAGCGATTCCGCTAAAAATGCGGCAAAACGGCCATTTCCGCAGCCGATATCCAATACGGTGAGCGGCGCTGTGAGATGCGCTGTGATCGGCTGCCAACCGCGCCATGCCTGCCCGCGCGTCGCATCGAATGATTCACCTACCTGCTCATAAAAGGTTTGATTCAGGCGGTTTAACGCATCTGCGGTAAAATCGTTCATCATAAGGGTTTACGGTTATTTGCGCGAAAGGCTGTGCATGCAGTTTGCGATCAATTATTCTCCGCAGGCGGCAGCACTTTTACAGCAGGGTGCTATCCAGATTGATCGCTTCAAGTGTCCGAATTGGGACTGGTTGATCGCCGAAGCGATACAGATCGCGCCCGTGTACGTCCATTTTGATCTGAAGGTCGGCGATGGCTCGATTGTACACCGTGACTGGGGTGAAATCGTCCGCCAGATCGCCATGACCGGCACCCCTTATTTGAATTTGCATCCTGAAGTGCGCCTGAGCGATTACGGTTGGCATGATCATCGCCTGAAAGCGGGGCAAACTGAGCGCATCATCGAGCAGATGGTGCGGGATATTTCTATCGCGGTACACCGGGTGGGCGCGGAGCGGGTGATTTTAGAGAATGTGCCCTATCGCGGGCATTTCGTGCGTAAACCCAATGACCGCACTTTTCGCGCGACCAGCGAACCGGATATTTTTCGGCGGGTGGTGCAGGCGACGGGGGCTAACTTTTTACTCGATCTCTCTCACGCGGCGCTCACTGCTGAAACGCTGGGGACGACGACTGAAGCCTATGTGCAATCGCTGCCGCTGGAACGCTTGCGCGAACTGCATATCACCGGTATCGGGATCGTAAACCGGCAAAAGCGCGATCATCTGGCGATGACCGATGCTGATTGGCTGCGGTTTCACTGGTTTTTAGACGAAATCAGGCAGGGAAAGGCGTCGCCCCCCTGGGTTGTCGCGTTTGAATATGGGGGCGTGGGCGAAAAGTTTGCATGGCGCAGCGATCCGGCCATCATCGCCCGCGATGTTCCGATGTTCTATCAGGCGGTAAGCGCAACACGTTCAGACGGGTTAGCGATCCAGAAATGACGTTCGATTTATGCCGCTGGCGGCGTTAAGCGATCCCGAAGAACAGCGCCGGATTTTCTTCAAGCTCAACTTGTTTCAGGTTGGTCACTTCCAGATGCCCATGTTCGTAGAGATACTCTACATGCGCCCCTGCTTCTTCCAGCGCCAGCAGCGAATCGTATCCTCGCTTATCTGGGTAGATCGCCTGTACCACCTCGCTGATGGTGCAGGGGCGTTCTGCCGCTTTAATCGCGTCTAGCACGCGGTTCAGCTTGCGGTCATGGCTGGCGCGAATATCGGTGATACGCGTGTATACATCTTCAATCGGGTCTTCGTGCCCGCCTAGCGTTAGCTCAATCCCGGAAATATGCGCGACGTGTTTAAGCGCGTCGAAATAATGCCCCAGCCCTGTGTAGTGTGTGATGCTTTCTGGCGATTGGTGGGGCGTAGTTTTCGAGAGGATATGATCCGCGCTGAGCAGGATGTTATCAATCATGATGCACACCTGACCGGGGCAGTGACCGGGGGTATGGTAGAAAGTCATGCCATCAATGGCGCGGTTATCGTGTAAAGAGAAATCTACTTTGACCGAGCGGAATGAGCGTTTGGCGAAGCCGTACATTTCCATCAGGCCGTCGCGAAACTGTGGGTCAACCCCTGCACGTTCCAGATAGACGCGCAAATCTTTGGTGGCGACGATCACCCGTTCTTCATAGGATTCCAGCACCCGCCGATCTAAGCGGTGGATGCCAACCGCCGCGCCGGTCAATTCCTGAATGAAGCCCAGCCCGCCAAAATGATCAATATGCCCATGCGTGACGATGATGCGCTGGATATCGCTTAACTGGAACGGCACCCCGAATAAATCGGCAATCTGGTTTAAGCCGTTGAGCAAATCGTCGTTGCTGGAACCCAAACCTGAGCCAGTATCTACCAGCGTGGGCTGATCCATTCCCAGAATGAGGTAACAATACGCGCCGAATCCGGGAAAGGCTTCAACTGGAATGCGATAAATCTGGATGCCGGTGCTGGTCAAAAATCGATCTGGGGCGGCGGAAGTCGTCATAAGTCACACTGTTGAGCTGGCGAAGATAGATAAAAGATAAGCGTCAAAGATATATTTTCTTTAGTTCACAACCCCGCTGCGCTGGATGCGATACGGACTTCACCAGCGGCAGATGGAGGCAGTTCAAGCGTTCCGGTGATGCTGCCAAGCGTAAAATCTGCATCTTCCAGGCGCAAAATAACATAGACGGTTTGCGGAACGCTGAGCGTGAAGGTGGCTCTGGCAATCCCGCCGACCACAGCGCGGCGTAAGGCGACGAAATAAACGCCTGCGTCATCTTGCTCGGCAGCAGTACGCCATGCAAACGGCGCCTGTAAAGCGGCGGATATTTCGATGACACTGCCGCCCGTTCTTTGCAACTGAAGCGCCCCGCCTGCAATATGCACATACAGGGTCATGGATGGCGAAACGATGAAACTGTAATGCAGCGCCTTACGGGCAATATCAGCCACTGTAGAGGCCGCGCTGACGACTTGCGTTAAGGAATTTAGACGCTGCATCAGCCCCATCTTTCCATTATGATAGATATTGTAGTGATACTATACCGCGTAATGTGTGTATAACATCCTTGGCCGGAAACAAAACAAAAGTGAGTATGATGCAAGCTGAACAGCCCCAATCGAATGCTGTCCGTTTTCAGGACGTCACTAAACCGCTTGCCGAAACCCTAATAGATGTGGCCGATAGCTTGCCCGAAGATAATATCTCGGTGCGTTACCTGCTTTCGGCAATTGGCGAGCAGGGTATTCTGCTGCTGTGCATTATCATGGTGCTGCCGTTTATGACGCCGCTGGCAATTCCCGGTGTAAGCACCGTGTTTGGTTTGATTATCATGCTGATTGGCATTGGCGTGATTTTGAACCGCCTGCCGTGGCTTCCGGGCTTTGTGCTGGATCGCCCAATCCCCAGTAAATCGCTGGGGGCAATCTTGCGGCGTGGCTCTGGCCTGGTCAAGAAAATCGAGCGTTTTCTACGCCCCCGCATTCCGGCGCTGACCCACCGGGGCACGATCAACCGGATCAACGGCATCGCGCTGCTATGGGCTGGATTCGTGTTGATTTTGCCATTCCCGATCATCCCGTTCTCCAATTTCTTTCCGGGGTTGGCGATCCTGCTGCTGGCAATTGGCATGCTCACGCGTGACGGCGTGTTTGTGGTGCTGGGCTATATCCTGACGGTGGTAGCGACGGTCTATCTTTTCGGGATCGTGATCGCCGCGGTGCTAGGTGGGGCAGAACTGGCGTCCATGCTGCGCGAGCCGACGGCGACGCCGATGCCTACGCCTTCAATGCTTTTCCCGTTTCTGTTCCGCTAAGCCTGAATCTAAAATTAGCGGCGGCGGCTCATTCTGCCAGCTTTTTCTGAATTACCGTCGTCGCTTCGCTTAATCCGGCAATCCATTGGTGCAGCGCGTTCACCGCGATATGGATCCCCTGCGTCGGGCGTGGATGCCCGATGGTCGAAAGCTGGATGGTGTATTCATTTGCAGTATGCCCGTGCGGGGTGAGCAGTAGCGCGGCATGTTGGTCAATCGTCGGCTCGGCGGCGTGAATCTCGAACAGCAGACCGTTACGCCCACGATATACCTCACCAAAGCCGACATAAATATCCCCTTCATGGGCATCAAATGGCCTGAAGGCGGCGCGAATCTCATCCGGCGAAAGCGGCGATTGAAACACGATATGGGGCATGGCTAACTCTTTGATCACTGGGATAACTGGTGCAGGGATGGCGTTACGCTGATAGACAAAATACATACAGTCGCGGCCTTCTGCGCGGGCTTTGGCTTCATATTTGGTGACCACGCGGCCAGGCAGCATATCCGCCCACTGGCCAGGCAATCTATTCATCAATTGGGGTGTGGCGGCCAGCAGTTCGCTGGACATTTCCGCATATTCCACGATATCCGTCGCTAGATACAGCATGGCGCCGGCCTGCATCCGGCTGACAATCGCATCCAGCGTGTCGCGCTGCATCAGGCGGCGATGGCCGTGATCGCGCTTGAACCATGGATCGGGAAAATTGATCACCACTTCAGAAAGCGTGGATGGCTCAAAAAGATGATACAAGGCGGTTTCAGCGCGGCTGTGGATCACACGGAGATTATTCAAGCCTTCTCTGGCGATCATGCGCTCGGCTTTAAGCAGGCATTGATTCGAGATTTCCAGCCCGATCACGTTCGCCTCAGGATGCTGGCGGACAAGATGCCGCAAGAATACGCCTGTACCGAAGCCGATTTCGAGAATTAGCGGGCGCTCTGCCCCAAAAATTTCAGCCCAGTTAGCCGGCCAGGGCAGAGACAGCGCATTCAACTTTTGTATTACAGCGTCAGCACTTCGGGCTGCGCGTATTCGCAAGGCATTGTGTTCCAAGCTGCTAACCACCTGAATAGCCATTGGTACGCAGCAGTTCCAGCGTTTGCTGCTCAAGTTCCCAGATATCCATTGCCTGCCGCTGCTTCAACATTTGCCGTAAGCGGGCGTAATCAGCGCTGGATTCTTTAGCCCATTCCTGCGCAAAACGCCCATTGCGAATGTCGTTGAGCGTTAGCTCCATCGTGCGTTCCATCTTCAAATCATTGAAACGGTCAAAGCGGCTGAGCATGCCAAACTGCGCGACCAACGAATTGAGCTGGAGCGCGTTCATCATGCCCTGTTGTGAAACCTGCCGTAAATAATCTGAGGTTTCGCCGGAAAGATACAGTTCGGTGAAAACTGCTTCGGGGGGATAACCTGTTTCAATGAGCAGCCGCGCGGCCAGAATAACCGCTGAATGGAACATTGGCAAAATGGCTTGCTGAACGAACAGGTCAAGTTCAGTTTCCTGCTCAAAACGGATTTCAACCGCGCCACCGCGCAGCGCGCCCATCGCTTTGGCAAGCGCCAGCACAGTATCCCATGCGGTGCGGGTGGCATCTTGCGCTACAGCCACGAAACTGGCAAATCCCTGCCCATCTACAAAGCGTTCGCGCACCGCATGACCCAGCGTTTTGGCCGAAACCAGCCCGACATCAACGAACGGCGGCGCTTCAATGAACCCGAACGCGATGTTATAGGAACTGCTGAAGATGAGCGCCTGCCCCCGCCGCAAGTGAGGCGATACCGATTCCAGATATACTTTGGGCATATCTTCGTCGCGCAGCAGCGGCATGATGATTTCACATTCGGCGGCGGCTTGTTCGATGGGCTTGACCAGGAAACCTTCTAGTTCGGCCTGAGAAATCTTCTCTGGTCTTGGCTCGCTGACGATTACGCTGACGCCGCTATCGCGCAGATTGAAGGCGATTGGTCGCCCCATATTGCCGTAGCCCAGTATATTCACGCGCTTGCCCTGAAGCGCCGCGAGATTGCCGTCTTCTTCGTGATAAATCACGGTCATATCTTAAGAACCTTTATCCTTAGCTCTGTTACAATACAATTTGTAAACTGGAGCGTTCGCTATGTTAAAACGTTACCTGTTCGTGGGTCTTCTGGCAACGGTATTAGTACTGACTGGATGTGGACAGCAAACGCCAACCCCGCAGCCTTTTGCTCAATTCAATATTGAAGATGTTCGTAACGCCTTCTCTCAGGCCGGACTGCCTGTATCCAGCATGGTGCGCGATATGACGGCAGGGCGCGATGCGCCGCTTACGTTTAATGATCGCTATACCTTCGCGATTGATCGAATCGCGCCTGACGGCGGGCAGGTACTGTTCTTCACCAGCGACGCCCAGATGCAGTCGTGGCTGAGTTATATAAGCCGGTTGCGTGCCGACTCAGAAACCCGCCGGGACGTTGTCTATGTATACACCAATGGTAATGTGCTGATGCAGTTGAATGCGAATTTGCTGCCAGCGGAAGCGCAGGCTTTTGAAGCCGCGTTGGCGGGAATAGGTTAGCAATTCTGCGAAGGATAACCGGGCAATAGAAGCCGCCAGCGTATGGTTTATGCTAAGTCTTTCACCCAGACGGGCAGATCATAGCCGTTGGGGTAGAATGCAAATTTGCGATACAGATGCTGTGAAACGGTATTGGTGGCTTGCGTGTTGACCGTCACCACATATACGCCCCGACGGTTGAAATAGCGCAGCATTTCAGATACCAGCGCTGAAGCGACGCCTTGATTCTGTACGAGCGGGTCTACTGCCAGCCGCGCCAGATGCGCGCCGTCAAAATACAGGGTGCTGATCTGGTAGCCGACCACGCGATTCACGCCGTCTATGTTTTGAAAAGCGACGGTTGCATTTGCAGCGATACGCTCTGCCTGATGGATGTCGCCAATCGCCATTTGCCAGGGGGGTTCAAAGGCGTTGTGATCAACAACCGCCATAGCCTGAACATCGTCGCCGCGTGTGGGGCGAATCGAGATGCTATCCGGCAGTTGAGGCGCGTCAGGGGCAATCCGTTCAGCGCGGCGCAGGGTGACGATCTCTTCTTCAAAGCGGAAGCCCATCGGCTCCAGCAGCGGGATCGCCCAATCGCGGATCATCAGTATCGCCACTTTTTGCACGCCGCGCTGGCGCAGATCGCTTTCAACATCCTGCCACAACGCGCGCATCACCTGGTTGGTGTCGGTATGATCCAGCACTGCCGCCAGCCGTATCCAGCAGGTGTTGTTCAGCGGCTCAGACAGCGCCATCATGCCGACCAGATTGCCGTTTAGCCAAGCCAACCGGATGATGGCCTTTTCAGACTCCATCCATTGATCAGATTCGTGCCAGTCCAGATGCACGTGGGTGTAAAAGTTGCGTGAAAGCAGCTCGCGCACCGAATGGCGGCTGCGTTTGCTGTACTGCGTAACAGTAAGCATAGAGTAGGGGGGCAAGGTGGTCGTCATGACCGCATATCACTTTCGCTGGTTCAGGCGCTCCGCATAGGATGGCGCAGTGATCGCGTAAATTCGGCAGATGCGCCGGTCAATAAGGCGAGTGCGAATGCGTGAATCCAGCGCTTCTAGTTCCTTCGATGTGGTGAAAACAGTTGCCATGCGCGTTAAATAGCGATGGTTCACAATCTGGAATAATTTTTCTTTTGCCCATGCGCTGGCGCTTTCAGTGCCTAAATCATCCAGCACTAACAGCGGCGCATTCTTCACCTCAGTGAAGCGATGGTCAAAACTGACGTTTGAGCCGGGATTGAAGGTGAGACGCAGATGATCCAGCAGATCGGGCACGGTCACAAAAATAGCGCTGCCACCGCGTGCCTGAAAAGCATTGGCGATTGCGGCGGCCAGATGGGTTTTTCCGGTACCGCTTTCACCCATCAGAAAGAACCAGCCAGATGGGTTTTCGGCAAATTCCCACGCGGCAGAGCCTACGCGCTCCAGATTTTGGCGATAGTCCAGCGAAAGGCCGCTGCGAGGGTCAAAACTGTCGAAGGTCATTTCCCGATAGACCGAGAAGTCCCACAGCGCGCCAATATTGCTATGACCGGGCGAACGATAATCGGGCGCGTTGATCACGATGCGGCGGATCACCCCGACATCGCGTAAACGGCTGGCGATGCGCGGGTCAAGCGCGGTCAGTTCGGTATTGGTGGTGATCACGGTGGGCAGCGCATAGCTGTAGCGGTGATTCAAGAGTTGGAACAGCTTTTCCTGCGCCCAGCCGCTCGGATTCTCTGAGCCGAGATCGTCTAAAATTAACATGGGCGCATTTTTTACGCGATCAAATAGTTCATCGTAACCAGATTCTGCTGTGCTGCCATAGGTTTGGCGCAAGTAATCCAGCAAATCTGGCGTGGTGATAAAGATCACCCCTTCTTCGCGATCCAAACGCACATTGCCTACTGCCGCGGCCAGATGGGTTTTGCCACAGCCGTAAGGCCCCTCTAACAGCAGCCAACCTTCTGGGGCCTCTGCGTACTGGCGGACGGCTTCAACGGCGCGTGCCAGCGAGTTTTGCTGCGCGGATGATGCTTCTCTTGGCGCGGCATTGAAATTGTCTAACGTCTTATCGCGAAAAACTTCCAGATTGCCCAGTTTACGCAGCTTCTCGCGGCGATCTGGGTTTGCCGTGCCGCGATAATTCGGGCAGCGGAACAGTTTCCCAAAATTGGGATCGCCTACGGGCAGGTCAAAGCGCACATAGCCCAAACCGCCGCAAACATTTGATAATCCACAGGTGGGGCAGGTGGGAGAATCTTCCTGTTCAGCCTCAGCGTTCGATGAAATCTGAGTATTGTCCGCCGACAAATCGCTGCCCATCCCGTCCAACAGATTCCTGAGCGGTTTCATCCGGCTTTCCTTCGCGTTTGCCTTCGCGCTTCCATCGTTCCAGTATTGCCTGAATGAAGCGCCAATTTCTAGCATTTAATTCTACCGCAATGCCAATCGCTTCTTCAGCCCAACCAGACGGATAATCCCGTTCGGCATCTTTTAAGGAATCGGCAATCATTGGCGTTAACGGCCCGATATGCTGCTCGTACAGCCCGAAAAGGTTCGGGCGTTCGGGAAGAATCTCGATTTCTTCCCCTGATCTGGTTGGTTTCCACTCGCCGCGCTCAATTTGCGCTACTGCTGAACGCCCGGCCTCAGTGTTCATAAAATACAGCGTATCCAGCACTTCGCCAGTTTTCGGGTCTTCTATTTCGCCGCGCAGCAGCGTTCCGCGATTACAAGCCGCTGCCAGCGCCTGCTCAAGCAGCGTTTCCGGCTTAACTTTGGGTGCGGTTAACGTGAGCGCGCGCAGCAAAGGCAGATGCGTTTTGAAATCGTGAATCCGCAAATGGCGATTCTGGCCTTCACGCTGCTGAATGGCGTAAAAGGCAAAGATCGTGACTTGCAGCTCTGCGAAGTCGTCAATTAAAGGCAGCAGCTTGCCGATGAACTCTGTCGGCAGGCTAAAACTACCTGTTTTACCATCTGGAAAGCCCGCGAATTTCCTGCTCATAGGCTGCTCAGGTCAACCGACTGGGTGCGGGCGTCGGTAAATTTAGTGAGCGAGCGCTCAAAATGCAGCGATATGGTGCCGGTAGGGCCGTTGCGATGCTTGGCCACAATAACATCTGCGCGGTTTGGGAATTCTGTGGCTTCGTTATACACCGAATCGCGGTACAGGAAGGCGACAATATCGGCGTCCTGCTCCAACGAGCCGGATTCGCGCAGGTCGCTAAGCACTGGATGCTTATCCTGCCGCTGCTCTACAGCGCGTGAAAGCTGCGCTGCCGAAAACATGGGCACGTCCAGTTCGCGCGCCAGCTCTTTCAAGCTGCGGCTGATATAGCTGATTTCCTGAACGCGGTTGTTTTCGTAGCCGCCGCCCGCGCTCATTAACTGAATGTAATCCACGATCACCAGATCAAGCCCGTGTTCGTGTATCATGCGGCGGCATTTTGTGCGCATCTCAATAGGCGAGACGGCGGGCGTATCGTCAATATAGATTCGCAGGCTGCTTAAGCGCCCGACCGCCTGTACAAATTTCGCCCATTCCTGCTGCGAAAGCTGACCGCTGCGCAGTTTCTGGGTATTGATGCCGGTTTCCATAGACATAAAACGCTGCACGATCTGATCGGTGCCCATTTCCATCGTGAAGATGGCAATGCGCGCACCTACTTTTGCCGCGTTCAGCGCGAGCGAAAGCAAGAAACTGGTTTTCCCCATACCCGGACGGCCTGCGAAGATCAGCAGGTCTGAGCGCTGCAACCCGCCGAATAACTCATCCAGATCGCGGAAGCCAGTAGGCAGCCCCAACGGCGCGTCAGGGTTCTGCATCAGGTATTCGATGCGCTCAAAATATTCGCCTACAGCATCGCGCATGGGGGTCAGATCGCGGCGGCTACCGCGTTCGGTAACACTGAATAAGCGGGTTTCAGCGTCGCTGATCACCTTCTCGATGGGCTGGTCTTCCTGCAATGCCACCGCGCGAATTTCATCCGCCGCCGCCAGCAAGCGCCGCCGCACAGAAGCGCGTTCGACCAACCGCCCGTAGATTTCGGCATGAACTGAGGTCGGCGTATTATTGGCAAGTTGCAGCAAATAGCCGGGGCCGCCTACATCGTTCAGCCGCCCGATGGCGTGAAGCTCTTCGCGCACGGTCACAAAGTCGGCACGTTCATTACGCAAGTTGATGCGTTGGAGCGCTTCCCAGATGTACTGGTGACGCAAAATATAGAAATCGTCTGCGGTTAAAAAGGCAGCGAGGGTTAAGAAAACATCGGGGTTAATGAAGATAGCGCCCAGAACAGCTTCTTCAGCTTCTTGACTGAATGGCATTTGACCGGGCAGCAGCAGTTGGGGTGCGTTGTCCATCAATAACCCGTTTCAGAAAACAAAACGGCGATTCGCAGGTTACGCAAGTCGCCGTCGAGGGACGAGTAACCGCGCCAGAGCAGCGGTTCGCCGCAGTTGCGCGGAGGTTATTCTTCCTCGTCGTCCAGATCGTCGAGGTCGAGGCTGTTCACGAAATCCTTAAACGCGCTCAGGCGATCATCTGCTACTTCTTCGGTTGAAGCTGGCGCGCTGCGTTCAATGTCATCTTCTGGCTCAATAGAGGCGTGCTCCATCACCGATTCTGAGACGAAAATGGGCGCTTTTACGCGCACCGCCAGTGCCAGCGCATCGCTGGGGCGAGAGTCAATTTCCAACTCTTTGCCGTTTACATCAACCACAATGCGGGCGTAGTACACATCGCCGCGCAAGTCGCTAATGAAGATGTGAACGACTCGGCCACCCATTTCACGAATGATTGACTTGAGCAAATCATGGGTGAGGGGGCGTTGGGGCGGCATCTCATTCAGTTCGATGGTGATCGCGTCTGCTTCACAGGGGCCGATCCAGATTGGCAAATAGCGGTCACTGTTTGAGTCTTTCAGGATGACGACGCGGTACTGCGACATCAAACTCATGCGAATACTGTCAATAACAACTTCTATCATGGGTGTCTTCTGAAAAACTAGTGGATAAACTGTAGCAAACTACATTTCAACGCTACTTGCGATTATACACGCTATGAGCAACGCGGCAATACGAGCGCATAACACTCATGAAGTTGGATAGGGCTGCCTATAGCTTAGAAAGGGCGCGCTTACTATGATTACGGCAGCATTTTACGGGATATTCGTATGCGTTGGTATGTTGGATTACTGGTATTGCTGGCCTTGCTTCTAGCCTCATGTGCGCCCAAAGCTACAGAAACAGTGCTGCTGGGCGAAGTGCTTTCTGAGGTTGATTTCAGCCACAGTTATGATTGGGAACAATACAGCAACGAAGGTCAGCATGTTGATTTTCGTATCGAAGATGGCGTTTTCCGCGCCCATGCGTGGGATCACGGGTTCATCTGGGCGTTAAACAGTGAAGCTCATACGAATGTGGTGATTCAGGCTGATACCCGCCAACTTTCTACTTACGCCAATAATGCTTATGGCCTGATGTGCCGCGCCGCGCCGACCAATAATGGCGATGGCTACTATTTCCTGATTAGCGGCGATGGCAGTTACACCATCCGAAGTGGCGCAACCGATGTGGTTCGCGGACTGATCAAGTGGGAGCCAACAGACGCGATCCAGCAGGGGCAGGCGATTAACCGCATCCGGATCGTGTGTATAGATGATTATCTGGCGTTATACGTAAACGGGCGCTTCGTTGCGGAAACCCGTGATGATCGCTACCAGCGTGGTTTTGCTGGCATTGCCGCCGCTGTCCCTGAAGGTGGCGATGTGGATGTGGAGTTTGACGATTTGATCATTCGTGAAGCATGGTTGGCGGGTGAACCCTGATGAGTAAGGCAGCATGGTTCACCCGCTGTTTTCCTACATCTCCAGATAGTCCCGTAGCTGGCGGCTGCGGGTAGGGTGGCGCAGTTTACGCAGGGCTTTGGCTTCGATCTGGCGGATACGCTCGCGGGTGACGCCAAACTCTTTGCCCACTTCTTCAAGCGTGTGATCTTGCCCGTCCTTCAGGCCAAAGCGCATCACCAGCACATCACGTTCGCGCTCGCTCAAAACGCCTAGCGCGGATTTGATCTGCTCTTTCAAAAGCTGCTTGCTGGCGGCGTCAACCGGGCCGAGCACCTTATCATCTTCGATGAAATCGCCTAGCAGGCTGTTATCTTCCTGGCCGATGGGCGTTTCGAGGCTCATCGGTTCCTGGCTTAGCCGCATGATCTTGCGTACTTTTTGAGCGGCGCGGCGCAGTTTGCGCTGTAAGCCGGGATCCATGCGCGCACCATCGCGGCGAATCAGCTTGATGGCTTCCGTTTCATCAGGCGTTAGAAAGTCCATTTCCAGCGCTATTTGCTCGGCGGTTGGCTCTGCGCCCAATTCCTGCGTAAGCTGGCGCTGAATACGAGTCAGGCGGTTGATGGTTTCTACCATATGCACGGGGATGCGAATCGTGCGCGCCTGATCAGCGATAGCGCGGCTGATGGCCTGGCGAATCCACCATGTGGCATACGTGCTGAATTTGAAGCCGCGTGTGTGGTCAAATTTTTGAACGGCGCGCAGCAGGCCGATATTGCCTTCCTGAATCAGGTCCAGGAAGTTGATTCCGCGCCCCATATAGCGTTTCGCAACGCTAACGACCAGCCTTAAATTGGCGCGAGTGAGGGCTTCAACCGCATCTAATGACTGCCTGTCTATCCTGGCGTACATCTCTGGCAAATCTTCAAGGCCGAGCGAATCGGCCATCAGCCATTCATGAAACTGCTCAACAGGGGCGATGCTGTTGTGATCAATGAAATAGCGGCGCAGCTTAATTTGCTCGCCAAAGGGGATCAGGCACAGCCCGTGAAACACATCAAACAACCGCCGCGCCAATTCATTCCATGGCTCGTCGCGCCCCCATTCGCGCTGGCGCAAATAATCACGCATATAGGATTGGGTGGTTACGTTCCAGTCTTCGTTGACCGCCTGCACTTCATCAATGATAGCTTTCAGGTCTGGCGGGGTGACGCCGAAGTTTGCCGCCATGCGCACAGCTTCTTTCCAGCTTTCCATGATGCGGCGGTAGGCAGCTTCGGCAATCTTCCAGGGCGGCGGCAAACCATCAGTATCGACCGCGTCGGGGCGGCTTTCCTGATCGGTTAGTTCCTCCAACAGGCGATCCGTTGCGATTTGCGCGCTTAACCACGTTTCGCGGTTGGTATCTAACAGCGGCACTTGCCCGATCTCTTTGAGATACATGCGTACTGGATCATCGGCCAGCACTTCACGATCTGCGCGCGAAGATTCAAACATGTGATCGTCATCGAGATCGTAGAGATCATCAGCATCGTTCAACTGAATGTCGAGTAGATCGTCTTCTTTAGCGCCTCTGCGCTCATAAAGACCATCGTCTTCTTCGCCGAAATCGTCTTCAACCTCATCATCGAAGTCGAAATCGCCGCCATCCAATTCTTCGGCATCATCGCCAGCGGGTGACGAGAAGCCTGCTGGTTTTCCGTTTAACTCGGTCTTATTCCGTCGTTTTGGCATTCGTGTTTTCCGGAATATCCTTTACTAATGCTGACGTTTTGGATCGCCAGCAGACTGCCATACCTGAAGTTGTTTGCTAATCTCCATGTCAATAAGGTGCTTGGCGTGAAGCGAAGCCGCCGCCAACTCGTACATCACTCTGGCAGTTTCGCCCTCAATTTCCAGATACGCCAATTCCTGGCGTTCTCGCGCCAGGCGGCGTTCGCGCAGTCGCAGCGCCATTTCGATTAGCTCAGCGCTTACGTCTAAGAGCAACTGCTGGCGCTCATTGGTCTTAATGCTTGCTGCAAGGTCGCCGGGTAGGCGCTGCCCCACACGCAGCGCATACGCCTCATTTTGGTCTAACATAATGGCATTCAATTCGCCTAGAAGCGAATCATCCAGATGTTGGCGCAGATATTCTACGAAGTCGATCTCATCTTGCGCTAGCGCCTCTTCAAAATTTGTCATCAATTCGCGGTAAGCCGTTCGCGAAAAATCTTCAGATGAAAAATCATCCAACGGGGCACGCGTCCCGTTGGGAAGCTCCGATGCCAGTTCGCGCAGTTTGCGGTTGATGGCGTAATAAGCATCTGGCTGCTCGAACAGCGCGCGCAGGCAGTACGCTTCCATATCAAGCTCAGAAGGAACAATGTCCCGCATTTTAGGCTCAACGCGCTGCGGTTCCAAAGCCAGGAACGCGTCGTCTGGGAAATTGGGCGGCGGCTCGCTGGCCTGTGGGCGCGGCGCGGGTTTTGGGGCAGGCATCTTTTGCTGATCGCTCATCCACATGAGCAGATCACGTTCCTGCAATTTGAAACGCATCGCCAGCTTTTGCAGGTTAGAAGAGCGATAAAGATCGTCTTCAGACGCGGAAAGAATCGGCAGCAAACGGCGCACCGCTGCTTCTCGCTGCTGGATGCTTGGCTTGTCTGGCAGCGCATCTGCCTCCATCCCGATCACGAAATCAGCGACGGGGATCGCGGCCTCTACAACTTCAGCCCATCCCGACGCATTTTCACGGATGAAGTCATCGGGGTCTTTAGCGCCTGGTACGTTCAAAACGCGGAAATCAACGCCCAACCTGCCAGCATAATCAGCCTGTAGGGTTTCGCGGGCAACTTCCAGGCTGCGGCGAGTGGCGTTTTGCCCTGCCGCGTCAGAGTCCAGCGCCAGCACCACTTTGTTTGCCCAGCGCGGCGCCACCAGTTTGATTTGTGGTTCAGTTAAAGCGGTGCCCATCTGGGCAACCACGCTGGTATACCCTGCCTGATGCGCCTGAATCGCGTCCAGATAGCCTTCAACGATCACCACCGTTTCGCTTTCGCGGATGGTTGGGGCGGCGAAATTGAGCGCAAAAAGAAGCTTGCTTTTATCGAAAATAGGCGATTGTGGTGAGTTCAAATATTTCGGATTGTCTTCAGATGCCAGCGCCCGCGCGCCAAAGCCCACCGTGCGCCCGCGCTCGTCGCGAATCGGGATCATCAGCCGGTTGCGGAAGGCATCATAAACGCGGCCTTCTTCGTTACGCCGCGCCAACCCGGCCAGCACCAGATCGTTTTCGCTGTAGCCCATATTGGTCAGCGTAGATAGCAGCGCATCCCAACTGGCAGGCGCATAGCCGATCTGGAAACGGGCGATAGTGTCATCATTCAGCGCACGTTTTTCGCGCGTATATTTTAGCGCCCGCACAGCGGCGGGGTCAGCGTCATCAAGAAGGCGTTCGTGGAAAAAGTCAGCGGCAGTTTTAACCATCCCTCGCAGGCGGTCATTAGCGTCCTCATGCGCGCGCTGTTCTGGCGTTTGCTGGCGCACTTCGATACCTGCCATGCGCCCTAGTTCCTCTAGCGCTTCACGGAATGACCAGCCATTCTGCTTCATGGCAAACTTGAAAATGTCGCCACCTTCAGCACATGCGCCAAAGCAGCGCCACGACTGGGTATCTGGATTTACCACAAAGCTAGGCGTGCGCTCGTTATGGAAGGGGCAAGGGGCTTTATAAATACGCCCCGCGCGCTTCAGGGGTACCGTTCGCTGGATATACGAGACGATATCGAGTTTTGCTTTGATCTCGTCTACAACAGACATCAATTAACTCTCCAGCCTGAAGGCAGTAAGTATACAGAATGAATGCAATATCTGGCAACCGGCGTGAAATGTGAAGCGTAATGATGGGATTACGCGGTTGTTTACCCGATCCCCGTAAGATCGCTTGATTGAAAATCTCTTACGCAGCGGAAGCCGATATTCCAGTCAACAGTTATCGGCGGAACGTTCACGCGGTCTGCTGCGCGCAGGCTCACCGGAATCACGTACCACGAGCCGCCGCGAACGACTCGATCACTTACGGTATCGCTCAACGATTCGCGCCCGTCGCCAGGGGTATACGGATAAGGGGTGAAAATGGTGCTAGTCCATTCGCGCAGGTTTCCGGCCATGTCTACCGCGCCAACCCACGAGATGCCGCTCGGCCTGCTGCCGACATGCTCAGGGCTGGAAACATTGTTTACATAAGCGGCATTATTGCTGATGAAAGTGTTACCCCAGGGGTAGATCAGGTTGTCCGGCCCGCGCGCGGCATATTCCCATTCGGCTTCGGTGGGCAGGCGCATCCCCCGCGCAGCGCAGAATTCAGCCGCGCCGAACCAGCTTACGCTGTCACGGGGCATAGTGGCGCTGGTATCTGTAAACGCGGCGGATATGCTGCCATATTGGGCGTTGGTAGTCTCTGAATATGCGATCCAGAAGGGTTGATTAAAGCAGATTTGCGTTTGCGGTGTTTCTTTCTCGAACCATACATGCTGGCAGTTGCCCACGCCAAGATCTGCCTCGCATTGGGCATACGCCGCATCTACTTCTATGGCGCTGCTGCCCAAATTGAAACAGCCCGCCGGTACCAGCACCATATCAATGCCGGCAAATGTTTGATGAATCGGCGTCCAATCGTCGTTGCGCGTGATGGTTGTTAGCGCTGCGGGGATGCTCGTGGCAGTAGGCGCACTGGTTTCAATAGACGTTTGCGCTACGCTGGTTCCGCCGGGGCCAGTGACGATTAACAGCACGTTGAAAGTGCCAATCCGCCCGTAAGTATGGGTCGGGTTAGCGTCTGTGCTGGAGCTGTTATCGCCAAACTGCCAGTAATAGCTAACGATATTGCCCCTTGATTGGTTCGTGAAAGTCACGGTGAGCGGCACAGTCCCGCTGGTTGGATGGGCTTCAAAGGCGGCTACTGGGGCAGGTAAAGTGGTTGGCGTATTGGTTGGTGTGTTGGTTGGCGTGACCGGCTCAGGGGTATGCGTCCAAAGCGTCGCCGTTTGCGTTAAACCTTCCTCAAATGCGGCGGTTAATGTGGGGCTGAAAGCAGCGGTGGCATCGTTGGTTGGCGTCGGCGTCCACATCTTGGCTGTGGCGCTTTGAATGTATTCATAGGTGATCTGTATCGCTATCAGCGGGTTTATCGTTGGCGAAACCGGCGTGTTTGTCGGGCGGGGCGCATTACTAGGCGGTGGCAGGGTATCGGTAGGGCTGGGCGGCACGCGGGTAGCCGTAAAAGTTAGCGTGGGTGGTGGCGTTTCTGTTTCTGTTGGCGGAACGTTGGTAGCTGTGTCGGTAAAAGCCTCTGTTGGCGACGCTGTTGGCGGAACGTTGGTAGCTGTGTCAGTGAAAGCCTCCGTCGGCGACGCTGTTGGCGGAACATTGGTAGCTGTGTCAGTGAAAGCCTCTGTTGGCGCAGCGGTCGGTAATGCCGTTGTTTCTACTTGTGTTGGCGTCAGCGTTGGCGCTGCTACAGGCGTCTCCGTGTTGACTGTGGTGACGGGTTCGTTGGTGGGGGTGCTGGTTGCCCCCTGAGTTGGCACAAAAGCAATCGCGGTTTGTGTCAGCGAGTCGGTAAGTGCGGCTGCACGCTGTTCCTGCGAAATCAGCAGGGCTGCGAGTGCCGCAATCACAATGACCGCGACGCCTGCAACCCACAGCATCGGGCTGCGATAAAACGGCTTGTTAGGGGGCGGAAGCGCTGCGGAAACGGCTGGCGTTTGAACCGGCAGCGGCATGCTTGGCGGGGTATGGGTGACCTTGAATAGCAAAAACTGGGTTGATTCTTCCTGATTGCTGGCGACCGCCGCGCTAAACGCCTGCGCGAATGAGGTCACTGTCGGGAAGCGCTGAGCGGGGTTTTTAGACAGCGCTCGATTCAATACGGTAGTGACCGCTTCAGGAATGTCGCTGCGGTAGGCTTGCGGCGGGGTGGGCGGCTCGTGAATGTGCTTGTTCATCAGGGCATAAGGCGTATCTGCCTCAAATGGCGTATGCCCTGTGACCAGTTGATATATCATCACCGCTACAGCGTACTGGTCAGATGCCGGGGTGATTGCGTCCCCGCGCCACTGTTCCGGCGACATATAGAGCGGCGTGCCTAGTGTCGCGCCGGTGCTGGTCAGTTTGGTGCTGGCTTCCATCAGCCGCGCGATGCCGAAATCGGTTAGGTACGCGCTGCCCTGATTGTCGAACATGATATTGCCGGGCTTAATATCCCGGTGGATCACCCCGCGGCTATGGGCGTAATCCAGCGCGCTGGCGATTTGCTTAAGAATGTCGGCAATTTCGGTCAGTGAAATGGTTTCATGGCCTGCCAGCTTATGCTGCTGTGCGCGTTCTGAAAGCGTGCCGCCGTTAAGCAGGCGCATAACGATATATGTGGCTTCTTTAGAGGTGCCGTAATCGTAAACGGGCACGATGTGGGCGTGTTCTAAACTGGCGGCAGTTTCTGCTTCGCGGGTGAAACGTTCGGTATAGCCGGGGCTGGCAACCAGATGGGCTGGCAGCACTTTTATGGCGACTTCGCGCTTGAGGCTTGCCTGAAATGCGCGATAAACTGACCCCATGCCGCCCTGCCCAAGCAGCTCGCGCAGCTCGTATTGGCCGAGCATCTGTTTTCCGGATTTAGCATCCAGCATTACTTACATTCCATCTGCTGGTATATCTATATATGAAATTTAAGCATAGAATATTGGTTGATAATTGGCAAACGAAGCGAAAACAGATGTAGGATCGCGATTGACAAGCGATAGCAGATAGCAGTATAATCTCCGTTTGCGTAGAAGCATGTCCTCCAAACTTTATTCATGAAGCAAGCTTCCCCGGTCTTAATAGCCTTTTACAGAACCGCAGTTGTGTGTTCTGTGTTTTTCGTTTAGCACGGTCATCAATTTGCAGCATTCGTTTAGCAGAGGAGCGGTGCCTTGCAGCGGTTAACTCAAACGAAGAATTACTCGCGTTTATCTGAAGTACAGGAACTGCCTTCGCTCATTGAAGTACAGCTTGAATCGTTTCGATGGTTTCTGGAAGAGGGCTTAGGCGAACTCTTTGATGAAGTAAGCCCGATTGACAGTTTTAACGGTAATTTGAAGCTGTATTTTCCCGGAAACAGCCCTGAAGCCAAAGAACTTGGCTTGAAGTATTGGTTTGAAGAGCCAAAGTACAGCAAGGAAATTTGCCTTGAGCGGGATATGTCTTATGCCGCGCCGCTGTACATTCGCGTTGGCCTGGTCAATCGCGAAGCTGGCGATGAGGTGATCACCTCAGACATCTTCATGGGTGATTTCCCCATTATGACCGAAAAGGGCACGTTCATCATCAACGGCACTGAGCGTGTGGTTGTCAGTCAGTTGATTCGCTCGCCCGGCGTGTATTTCGATGCAGTGGAAGAGCGTACCACAGGGCGCGCGCTTTCAACCTCGAAATTGATCCCTGATCGCGGCGCGTGGATGGAATTTGAAACCCGCAAAAGCGACTATCTGACCATTAAGTTTAATCGTAAGCGTACCATTCCGGTTACTATTTTGCTGCGCGCGCTGGCGGCAGTGAAAGACCAGATGGATGATGCTTTCTCGCCGATCCAAACGGGCAGCGATGAAGAACTGCTCGCCATCTTCGCTGAAGTGGATAACAACCCGGATCGCCGCTATATCGAAACCACGATCAAGAATGAGCCGAAGTGGGAACTGAAGAAAGATCAGACACTGGCTCAGGCGGCGTTGATCGAGTTCTACCGCCGCATGCGCCCCGGTGACCCGCCAACTTTTGATAACGCCCGCGAATTTCTGGTCAGCCAGTTGTTTGACCAGCGCCGTTATGATCTTGAGCGCGTAGGCCGTTATAAGCTGAATCAGCGCTTAAACAGCGGTGTGCCGCAGGAAGTGCGCACAGTGACGAAGAAAGATATCGTCAAGCTGGTTGAGCGCATGATCATGATCAATAACGGTCAGGTCGGCAAAGACGATATTGACCATCTGGGCAACCGCCGCGTGAAAACGGTTGGCGAGCTGATCCAGAACAAGCTGCGCGTTGGCCTGCGCCGCACCGAACGGGTGGTACGCGAGCGCATGTCTATTCGCGAAAGCGACAATGTAACGCCTGTGGCGCTGGTCAATATCCGCCCGATTGTGGCGGCTATCCGTGAATTCTTTGGCTCTTCGCAGCTTTCACAGTTCATGGAACAAACCAACCCGCTGGCTGAACTGACGCACAAGCGCACGCTTTCGGCGCTCGGCCCCGGCGGTCTGCGCCGCGAACGCGCGGGCTTTGACGTTCGTGACGTTCACCACAGCCACTATGGCCGTATCTGCCCGATTGAAACGCCGGAAGGCCCGAACATCGGTTTGATTGGCCGTCTCGCCAGCTATGCGCGTGTGAACCAGTACGGTTTTATCGAAACGCCGTATCGCAAGGTCGAGAAGTTCCTCGCCCCTGATGATCCTGAGATTATCGGGCGCATCATCCGGGAAGACGTGGAAGACGAAAACGAAAAAGTCATCGCTGAAGAAGGCGCGGTGATTGACAATAAGCTGGCGGACAAACTGGCGAAGAAGGGCATTGAAAAAGTGCCGGTGATGCCGTTTGTGACTGGCGAGATCATCTACCTTTCGGCTGACCGTGAAGATGAATTTGTGGTGGCTCAGGCCAACGCTAAGCTGGATGAGCGTGGTAACTTTGTTGATGACCGTGTTTCCGCGCGGTTGAATCAGAAATTCCTGAATATCTCGGTGCGTCGCATTGACTATATGGATATTGCGCCGCGTCAGATCGTGGGTATCAGCGCCGCGTTGATCCCGTTCCTTGAACATGACGACGCCAACCGTGCGTTGATGGGTTCCAACATGCAGCGCCAGGCGGTGCCGCTGCTTCAGCCAGATGTGCCGATTGTTAGCACCGGCATGGAGTCGCAGGCTGCAAAAGACAGCGGTCAGGTCTTGCAATCTGATGTTGATGGCGAGGTCATCAGCGCACAGGGGGATCGCATTGTCATTCGCCTGGCGAATGGTGATGAGCAGGTGTATCGCCTGCGTAAGTACAACCGGTCTAATCAGTCCACCTGCGTTGACCAGCGGCCTATCGTCAGCAAAGGTCAGATGGTGACGAAGGGGCAGGTGATTGCCGACAGCTCTTCGACTTATCTGGGCAGCCTCGCGCTTGGCCATGACGTGCTTGGCGCGTTCCTGAGCTGGGCGGGCGGTAACTACGAAGACGCGCTGTTGATCAGCGAAGATATGCTGCGTAACGACAAGTTCACCAGCATCCATATTGAGAAGCACGAAGTCGAAGCCCGCGATACCAAACTGGGCCCCGAAGAAATCACCTATGACATTCCCAACGTCGGTGAAGATGCGCTGAAAGACCTCGACGAATTCGGCATCGTTCGCATCGGCGCGGAAGTTGGCCCGAATGACATTCTGGTCGGCAAGATCACGCCAAAGGGCGAAAAAGAACTAAGCCCTGAAGAAAAACTGCTGCGTGCGATCTTCGGCGAAAAGGCTCGTGAAGTGAAAGATTCATCACTGCGCCTGCCGCATGGCGAGCGCGGTAAGGTGGTGGATGTCAAGACTTTCACCCGTGATGAGCATCCTGATCTTCCCGCAGGGGTAGAGAAGATGGTGCGCGTCGCCGTAGCCCAGAAGCGTAAGCTGACGGTGGGCGACAAGATGGCAGGCCGGCATGGAAACAAGGGTGTTATCTCCAAGATCGTCCCGATTGAAGATATGCCGTATCTGGCGGATGGTCGTTCGGTAGAAATCATCCTCAACCCGCTCGGCGTTCCCGGTCGTATGAACATCGGTCAGGTGCTGGAAATTCATCTCGGATGGTCGGCAGATCGTCTCGGCTTCCGTGCCATTACGCCAGTGTTCGACGGCGCTAAGGAAGAAGAAATTCAGGCTGAACTTGGCCGCGCATGGATGATCGATCACGCATGGGGCGTGATTACCCAGCGTGCGTGGGATTGGCTCAACAGCTTTGAATACAACCCTGAAGAACTGGAAGATGACGACGAAGTTCGCCGTCTGTACATTCATGAATGGCTGGGCAACAGCACGCTGTACGACGCCAACCGCCTGCTCGAAGAAGAAATCTACGCTCGCCGCGTCGTGCTTGCTGAATGGTTACGCGAACAGGGCTACGATCCCGATGATGTGCTGCTGTTCGATACTACCGGTGTCGCTGTGGCTGAACGCCGCCGCCGTGACCGGAACGCCATTGATGTTTCGCTGCGGCTGTGGATTGCCAATGCCGATCCTGAAATCGAAGTGCCTGCGGATGTGACTGGGCGCGAACTCTTCGCGTATGCAGATCGCGTGATGTTTAATGTCGGCGTGCCGGTTCCGCAGTATGGCAAGCATATTCTGTATGATGGCCGTACAGGCGAGCCGTTTGACCGCCCGGTGACCGTCGGCATGATCCACATGCTGAAGCTGGCACACCTTGTTGAAGACAAGGTACATGCCCGCTCTACTGGCCCGTACAGCCTCGTCACCCAACAACCGTTGGGCGGTAAGGCGCAGTTTGGTGGTCAGCGCTTCGGTGAAATGGAAGTGTGGGCGCTGGAGGCTTATGGCGCGGCTTATACCCTTCAGGAAATGCTCACCGTCAAGTCGGACGATGTTCAGGGTCGCGTAAAGACCTACGAATCAATCATCAAGGGATCACCGATTGAAGAACCGGGCATTCCGACATCCTTCCGCGTGTTGGTCAAGGAACTTCAAAGCCTTGGCCTGGCGGTAGAGGCTGTTAGCGAAACAGGTGAGATCATCAAGTTTGGTAAGGACGAAGATAAAGATCGCAAGCCGCGTGTGCCTACCGCCAATATTGGCGCGACGATCAACTTCGATCAGCTTCCTGACGATATCTAAAATCGTCTGTCGTTAAAATGTTTGACCGTCAGCGCCGCTTTCTGAAAAGGAAGGACGGCGCTGATTTTATTTCCGCGCCGCGTGTTCGCTGAAGGAAAACGTTAAGAGGGCTATATTTTGAACATTTCACATCTTCACGACTGGAAACTCAGCCCGGCAGAGGCAATAGCGATTCAACACCAGCTTACCAGCCAGATCATCTGGGATCGCCCGCTTGAGCTTGCGTCAGTCAAACTGGTTGCAGGCGTTGATGTTAGCGTGCAGCCGGATGCCGCTGGCGTGGCTCATTCTCAGGCGGCGATTGTGGTTATGACGTTCCCTGAATTGCAAATCATTGAAACTAAACTGGCAACCATCCCCACGCCGTTTCCCTACATTCCCGGCTTGCTCTCATTCCGCGAGGGGCCAGCGCTGGAGATCGCTTTCAAGGCGCTAGAGAATGAACCGGATGTGCTGATTTTTGACGGTATGGGCAGGGCGCACCCGCGCCGCATCGGAATCGCGTCACATCTTGGCCTGTGGTTGAACAAGCCGACAATTGGCTGTGGCAAAACGCTGTTAATCGGGCGTTTTGACGAGCCATTACAGGAACGCGGCGCGTGGTCGCCCTTAACACATCACGATGAGGTGATCGGCGCTGCGCTGCGCACCCGCGCCTTCACCAAGCCCGTATTCATCTCGTCTGGTAACCTGATCGATCTGACATCCAGCCTTGAAGTGGCGATGGCTTGCACGGGCAAATATCGTCTGCCAGAACCTATTCGTGCCGCCCATAACGCCGCCGGAAAGATGTTCGGCTAGTTACGCGGCGAGTCAAATAACATATGGTTTTTCAGGTAAACACGTTTATGCCTGCTGCCACTGGCTGATCAGCTCATTCAGCGAATTGATCACGATGTCAGGCGGCCTTTGGGCTGCTTCCGCTTCGGCACGTGTAGATACGCCGGTGAGTACCAGCGCGCCCTTAAGCCCTAAAGCCTGCGCGCCATCAATATCTGTGTCAATACGATCCCCGACCATTAAGGTTTCGTCAGCAGTTGTCCCAATCACATCCAGCGCCGCCTGATACATGGCCGCGTTCGGCTTGCCGATGACCACTGGCTTTTTGCCGCTGGCCGTCGCCAGCATCGCCAAAATGCTGCCCGCGCCGGGAGCTGGGCCATCTGGCATCGGGAAAGTGGCATCTGCGTTCGTGCCGATGAAATCTGCGCCCCCACGTACCAGCGCGTTTGCTTTACGCACCTTTTCGTAATTTAAGCTGAAGTCAATGCCCACGACGACGGCGGCGCAGGGCGGTTCGTCGGTCAGGATCATTCCTGCGCGCTGCATCAGTAACCGCAGCCCATCACCGCCTAGCACGTGAATCCGCGTGCCTGCCGGGTAATGCTGCTTCATATAGCTTGCCGTCGCCCTGCCAGAAGTCACGATTTGATCAACATCCAACTGCCCTAATTTCAGCGCTTCGAGCTTGATTTGATAATCTTCCGGCGATTTGTTGCTGTTGTTGGTCGCCAGCGCGAAAGGGATGCCCCGGCTTTGTAGAAAGGCGATGAACTCAGCCGCGCCAGAAATTGGCTCATCGCCGCGCCATAACACGCCATCCACATCCATCACCACGCCGCGAATTTTGCGAAAATCGAGAGTCACCGTCGTTTCGTCCTTCATCAAGGTAAAATCGTCGTAGATTATGCCATGCTTCAGAGAAAAACACGCGCAACAGCGCGAGAGCGAGACAATATTTTGCCTCAAAACGACATGCGTTTCCGCCGCTGGTTACTGTGGATGACGCTCATTCTGCTGATTGGCGCGGGGCTGCGCATCCATGCAATCGCGGCTGACCGGCGCTTTCATAGTGATGAAGCGCTGTTTGCCTCTATCGCCCGCCGCGCCGCTGTAAATGGCGAATGGATGTTCCCCGATGAACTGGATAAGCCGCCGCTTGCCCTGTATTTGCAAGCCTTTTCGATGGCGTTCACTGGCGTTCAGGTGAATACTGCTAACGTGCTGGATCAGCCGTACCGTCAGGGGGAATTGGCGGCGCGGCTTCCGGCACTTCTTGCCGGCATTTTGCAGATTGCGCTGGCGGGGGCATTAGCCCGCCGCTTGTTTGAGAATACGGCGGTCGGGTTGGTATCGGCATTCTTGATGGCGCTTTCGCCCCTGGCGATAGGGTTTAGTGCCACTGCCTTTACTGATATGCCGATGTTAGCGTTCGCGCTGGCGGGGTTGTATGCCAGCGTTTGCGGCCGGTGGGGGTGGGCAGGCCTGTGGATGGCGTTGGCTTTTGCCGCTAAGCCGCAAGGGATTATCTTCATCCCGCTGGCGCTGCTGATTGGCGTATCTGTTGGCCGCGTTACGCTGCGCCAGTTTTTTGCCTTATGCCTGCCTGTGGCGCTCGCATTCGGCCTGATTACGCTGTGGGACGCGGCGCGCGGCCTATCAGATTCGCTGTGGTCGTTGGCGCTGGCGCATAACACGCCGGGCACAGCTGATGATCTCAGCTTCGCGCGCGGGTATTAAGCACGTTAGTCTATCTTCCGGCGCTGTTTGGCGCGCCAACTGTGATCTTCATCATACTGATTCCGCTGTCTATTGCTGTGCCAATCATTGGCGGCAGGCGGGATCGCGTCATGAGTTTATGCCTTAGCCTGTCATTTTTTGTGCTGGTTGTGCTGCTGGTTCAGGCGGCGCTGCAAATCCCCCAGTACGATCGTTATTTGCTGCTGCTGCTGCCGCCACTGGTTTTACTTTCGAGCTATGCAGGGTTATGGGCGCTTGGCTGGCTAGAGCTGATGATCTCCAAAGCCGAAGCGCGAGTCGCTGCCGGAGTGGCGGTATTGGCGATACTGGTTTCAGCAAGTGAGGCGACTGCCTTTAAGCTAGGCTATGCCGATATAAATACCAGTTTTCCTGATAACAGCGGCATCGAAATTGTTGCGTCTCATCTCAACGATCAGCATGTCGCGGCAGTGGTTTATGATCACTGGATGAACTGGCTGCTAGGCTATTATATGGGCGCGTGGTCAGACAAAAGGCGCGTATATTACCCCGATCCAGATGCATTAGTGCGCGATGCGCTGGCGCTTCAGGAATGTGAAACGCGCTATTTCCCAATGCCTGCTGATCAAAATCCGCTGCCCTGGATTGAGGCGCTTGAAGCCGCCGGGTTCTCCGTTGAAGTTGACCTACGCCCGGCGCAATGGGTGGTATACGCGCTTACCGCTCCGGCGGAAGGCGTATGTACTGAAGCCGCTTTCCGGGAGACTTAGCATCGGTTGCGCGATGAGTGATGGTTGCAGGCAGGCTGTCGCTCTGATCGTCCAATCCTTCACTCTCCAGACGGACGGCCGGAAAACGAGCCGCCCAGTGTTGCAGAAAGTTGTCAGACCATGCCAGTTCCGCTGTTGCCAGCGATAGGCCGTGCTCCAGCAGCAAACGCTGGATTGCGTTTTTAGCCTGATTCAGGCGGCTCTCCAGTAAAGTGATCCGGCTTTGCAGGGCAATTTTGCGTTGTGAAACCGCCTGATAAACCTGTGCTGGCGTCAAGACATCCAAATTGGAGAGTGCCAGCTCGAAATGTTCGCCCAGACCGCTTGGCTGGCGCAGCAATTCGGTTATCGCCGTTTGTAGTACGCCGCGCCCGCCTTCGGTCATTTCATAAACGGTTTCACGATTGTCCGGCTCGTTCCGTCGAACCAGTTGATAATCTTCCAGCTTACCCAGCACGAGCGGAACAGATGAAGAGCCGATCACCAGCCAATCACGCAGCGCGCGCTGTTCAATCTGGCGTTCAAGATCGGCGTGGGTGCAGGGCGCGGCGGCGATGAGGCTTAGAAGCGTGATTTCGAGATCGGTCAGCATCATGAACCTGGATGATCACATATGCGTGGCTGGTGAAGAACAGTGTGCCCTGATTCTGTTTCAACGGCAAACATTTTCACGAACGGATTCGCCGTCCTGAACGTATCAATTCCTGTACGGTGCTCACCAGATTATTTGCCAGATATGGCTTGGTCAAGTACCGATCCGCGCCCTCATCCAAAGCCTGCTTGATCAGATCAGGATCAACCATTGCCGAGAGCACCAACACCGGAATGTTATCGAACATAGCGCGAGAACGCATCTGTTTTAGAAAAGCCAGCCCATCCACATCGGGCAGCATTAGGTCAAGAATGATCAGATCGGGCAGCTCTGCTTTCTTCAGGTGTTGAGCGGCCTGCGCGGCAGTGCCAGCCGCAGTGGTTTCAATGCCGATGCGCCCAAGTAAAGTTTGTACAAGGTCACAAAGTTCCGGGTCATCATCAATTACCAGAACTTGAAGCGATGTAGAGTCCAACACGTACTCCTTTTAGTTGATAGCGTTTCGTCTTGCGTCACAGTAATAAAAGCTACGCTCGCGGTTTTTACCGGAAACGGTGTCTTTGTGCAATCGAACACGGTGTTGTAATATCGCGGCATTGAGTATACGAAGGCGGGTAGTGAAATGCCGGGTCCTGTGCGATCTACGCTTCGATTGTTGCTTTTACTGTTGCTGATGGCGGTTACGCTAACAGGGTGTTTTCGTCCGGCTGGCGAGTCGATAATACCAACTGCGCCGTTGACGGTGGCGATCACCCCTCAAGCTAACACGCCAGAGGGAGAGGTAGAGAACATTGAAGCAGCAACAGCAGATATTAATGATACTCCTACTGCTGCTGAAAATCCGTTAAGCAGCCCCGCCGTTTCGCTTACTTTAACACCATCGGAGGGCAATAGTACGCCATCAGCGTCAGCTCCGCAGTTGGTTACGCTGGTCATTGCCACAAACCCGGCAAGTGTAGCGACGCTTACTCCGCAGTTTATTACCCCCGGCGTTCCGCTGGGTTTCACCACGCCGGATACACCTTCTCCGGCGCAGAGTTCACAAACAGCGTTGGCACCCCTGACCGGACGCACCGCCACGCCTTCCGGTTTGATCACGCCAACTTCAATGTTTGAAATTGATGAAGCCTGTTTGTATGTAGTTGCTTCCGGTGACAGCTTGTTTGCAATTGCCAGCGCAAATAATTTTACGGTGGAGGAAATCATCGCTGAAAACCCCGATCTGACAGGCGACCCGCCGATCATTTACCCTGGCGATCAACTGCGCTTGCCCGGCTGCGATGATGATTCTGCTGCGAACACGGGTAACGGTGTCAATGTTGGCACCAGAATCCCGACGGTTGCGCCGTTTACCGGGGATTCACCCTCTCAAACGACGACGGGCGGGCAAACCATCCATATCGTGCGCTCTGGCGACAGCCTGTTTGTGATTGCCCAACGCTATGGCGTAACCGTTGATGCAATTGTTCAGGCGAATAACCTCTCTAACCCGGATGCGCTGCAAATCGGGCAGGAACTGGTTATTCCAAACGGCGAATGAAGCGGCTTGTCTACTGCCCGGTTTGTGGTCATGAGCTAGGCGAGCGCGAAGAAGGCGGGCGCATTCGTCAAGCTTGTAGCAACTGTGGCTATGTGCATTACGTTAATCCGGTGCCCGCCGTTGGCATCCTGATTGAGATGGATGGCGGCATCGTGCTGATTCGCCGCAATAACCCGCCGCATCAAGGGCGTTGGGCGCTGCCGAGCGGCTATATTGAATCAGATGAAAGCGCCGAAGATGCCGCCGTCCGTGAGGCTTTTGAAGAAACGGGCCTGCGCGTTGAACTGCTTGAGCTGGCGGGTGTCAATTCGTTTCCCGAAGGCCCGCCGATAAGCGGCTTGATGGTGTTTTACCGCGCAAAGCCGATTGACGGAGAACTGCGCGGTGGCGACGATGCATCGGAAGCAAAAGTTTTCCAGCCAGAAGAACTGCCGCTGCTGCCATTCCGCACGCATCGCGAGGCAATTTCACAGTGGCTTGAAAGATCACAGTCGCCGCATAAGGTGCCTGCCGCGCCTGAAGATGAACAGCCTGATTTCTTCATCCGTCCGGTAGAATCCAGCGATGCGAATGAACTTATGGCGCTGCTGGCGCTGATTTCAGCTAATCGTGAGCTAGAGCGAGAAAGCTGGCGTGAAGTGTTTCAGCGCCTGCGTGAAACCGATTCGCTTGAGGTATTTGTGGCCGTTGCTAAACAACAGCCGCCGCTGATTATCGGCTTTGTGGCGCTTTCGATTGTGCGCGCGCTCACCGAAGGGCGCGGTCTGATCAACGATATGGCGGTGCTGCCTACCTATCAGCGTCGCGGTGTAGGCGCAGCCCTGCTGGAAGCGGCTATGCGCCGCGCCGAGCGCCTGAATTTGCATTTGCTGATGATCAATGAGCAGCGCGCCAATGATCGCGCGCGGGCATTCTATTCGGCGCTTGGGTTTGATGAAGAGGCTTATATGCAGTTGAAGCTTAAAAGCTAAAACGAATGGGTTTAGTGCCGCAGTTATATTTTCTTCACCCCGGAGATTTTCAGAATGCCGCTTTTTGATCTTTCCCCTGATCAACTGGTTGATTATCGTCCTGATCGCGACGAGCCTACCGATTTTGATGCGTTCTGGGCAGAAACGCTGGATGATGCCCGCCGTAAAGCCGCCCCGCCAAAGTTTGAGCGCGTACACAGCGGCCTCAAAACGCTGGACGTGTATGATGTCACGTTTTCCGGCTACGGTGGCCAATCGGTCAAAGGCTGGTATATCGAACCTGTAGGCACAAATGGCAAATTGCCGGCAGTAGTAGAATTTCTCGGCTACGGCGGCGGTCGCAACCTGCCGTTAAGCTATCTCGTATGGCCTTCTGCTGGCTATGCCTTCATGGTGATGGATACACGCGGTCAGGGCAGCGCGTGGTCTTTTGGCGATACGCCAGATTTGCCAGATGGCGCGAATCCATTTTTCCCCGGCTTTATGACGCAGGGCATTCTCGATCCCCAAACCTACTATTACCGTCGTGTGTATGCCGATGCCGTTCGCGCGGTAGAAACGATGCGCGATCACGCCCATGTTGATCCCGCGCGGATTGCCGTTACCGGTGGCAGCCAGGGCGGGGGCTTGAGCATTGCTGCGGCTGGCCTGGTTCCCGATGCTGTCAGCGTGTGCATGCCCGATGTGCCGTTTCTATGCCATTTCCGCCGCGCAGTTGAAATTACGCCCGATGCGCCATACACAGAAATCAGCAGATACCTTTCGGTTCATCGCGGCCATATAGACCGCGTTTTTGAAACGCTGAGTTATTTCGACGGCATGAATCTGGCTGCCCGCTGCAAGGCAGATTGCCTGTATTCGGTGGCTTTGATGGACACAATTTGCCCGCCGTCAACGATCTACGCGGCCTATAATCAGGTGACAGCGCGAAAGGAAATCCGCCAGTATAAATTCAATAACCATGAAGGCGGCGGAATCCTTCAAACGCAGTCCAAACTTGATTACTTGAACGCCAAGTTTTTCCTAGCCTAAGCGTGGCTGTCTACAGTCAGTTTGACCTGATCGCTTTGATGGCGCAGCCCGAATGCCCGATTTGCCGCCTGATACAAAACGATGTGCGCCGCTTCGTTGATGGTTTGCTGTATGAATCGTCGGTAGATCCTTCATCGCAGCAAAAGTTTCGAGCCAGTCGCGGCGTGTGCGCGGTACACAGCCAGCTGCTGCGCGAAACACGCGGCTACAGCGTGCCTATGGCGACTCTTTATGAAGCGGCCATTGACGAAGTGCTGAGCGTTTTAGACTCTGCTGGCAGCCTGCCGGTGAACAAGCTGCGTCGCAACAGCGGAGGCCGTCAGATCAGCGAAAAACTTAAGCCTTCTAAACGCTGTCCTTGCTGCGTAACGGTTGAAGCCAGTGAGCGCCTGTATACGCAGGTGTTTGCTGACGGGCTGGCGGATCACGCCTTTGTGCAAGCCTTTCAACAGTCGCAGGGGCTGTGTTTGACGCATGTACGGCGCATGATGGAACATGCCATGCCGCAGGACGCGCGAACGAAGTTTGTTCAGGCGCAGCGTGCCATCTGGAAAAAACTGCTGGCTGAACTTGATTTGTTCATGGCGCGTTCGGGGGAACGGGGTGACGGCAAACCTGTGGGCGAGGAAGGCACAAGCTGGTCACGGGCGGTGAATGTGATTGGCGGATTACAGAACGTTTTTGGCAGCGAATACGAACGCTGAGACTATTTCTCTGTTCGCCGCGCAAAGTACAGAACGGTCAGGATGCCGATGCCCATGATGAGCAGCACGAACAGCACCCCGTAGGGCGAACCGAAAGGCGGCCACGTATCCAGAAAGTTCATGCCGTAAAAGCCGCTGATCACCGTCAGCACGCCGATGCCAATGGTGATGAAGGTCAGCCGCTGCACCACCACGTTCAGCCGGTTGGACTGTGAAGAAAAGTACAGATCAACGGTGCTTAGCAATGTGTCCCGCAAGATGTTGATCGTGTCACTCAGGCGGATGATATGGTCGTAAACGTCGCGCAGAAAATAGCGCAGCGAGTCGTCTTTGATCAGTTCCTGATCTTCGCGTGAGAGCAGATTGACCGCGTCGCGCTGCTGGGTGGTGATACGCCACATTTCTGCTAGCGAACGTTTGATCTCCAGCAGGCGGCGCAGATATACCTGATTTGGAACTTTGACTACTTCCTCACCGATATTGTCAATTTCATCTTCCAGCATATCCAGTATCGGGAAGTACAAATCTACCACCTGATCCACCAGTGAGTACAAAACGACACCAAGGCTCAGGCGCTTTCTGGCTGACCACCGGTTGCGGCAGGTTGTCATCACTTTATCAATGATGTGTTCGTCATTCTGGTGTACGGTGACGATGAAATTTCGCCCGAAAAACACGTCCAGTTCACGAATGTCCAGTTCCTGCTGCTTTAGGGATGCCGGGTTTAAGATCAGAAAAAAATGATTGCCGTAATCTTCAATTTTGGGGCGCTGGCGCTTATTCACCGTGTCTTCGATGGCAAGCATGTGAAATTTGAAAACATCCCGCATCAATTGGATGTCTTCGGGTGAGGGGCCGATCATGTCAATCCAGATTGGATTCGGCGTTTCCTGATTCAAGAGGTCTGGAATGTTTGGGCTTTGAAGTTCTTCCAGTCCGTGATCGTTGATCTCGAAAACGCGCATCTATGTCCCTCACCCCGCCATCAATGGAATGGATAGCTATGATAGCCAGCTTTACGCTGCGCCATAAAAAACCCGCCCCCTCTCGAAATTTGGAGAGGAAGCGGGGCACCTACATTGTTAGAAACCGCTTAGCAAGCTCAAATCGGCGCGGCCTTTTTGCATCGCGCTGATGGCCTGCAATAAGCCGATACGATTTTGACGTACCGCCATGTCTGGCGCATTCACCAGCACTTCATCGAAGAAACGGGTTACGGCGGGCAGCATCGGCGCGAAGGCATTCAGGAACGCATCCACGTTGCTATCAGCGCTGAGCGAACTACCAGCGGTTTGATAGGCGGCATAAAGTTCACGTTCGGCTTCTTCTTCCAGCCGATCTGGCACAACGGCGAACATCTCTTTTTCAGCGCGGGTGATACGCACGCAGCGGGCGAACCCATCCAGAAGTTGCGTCCAATCTGGTTTGCCAACCCACGCGCTAAGTTCGCGCACACCTTCAACCGCACGCAGTGGGTTGGCGCTCTGTTCTGCCAACACTGCCGCCAGCACATCCGGTTGCCAGCCTTGATCGTCTAGCCACGAGCGCAGCCTGCCGCCGATAAATTCTACAACCTGTGCGCGTACCTCCGGCGTAACCGGGATCGGCTGGGCGTCAGCAGCAATATCTACCGCGTCTCGCAGATTGATATTCAAGCCTTTATTTACCGTGATCAGAACAATGCCCAATGCTGCGCGGCGTAAGCCATATGGATCGGCTGTAGATTGCGGCGCCAGACCTGCTGCGAACAATCCCGTCAGGCTGTCCAGCCGATCCGCCAGCGCCAGAATCGTCCCGGCAGCGCTTTCCGGCAGCGCGTCTTCAGCGTTGCGCGGCAGCCAATGCTCGTAGATGGCATTTGCCACATCTGGCGATTCGCCGCTAAGCAGCGCATATTCCCTGCCCATCGTGCCTTGCAGTGAAGTCATTTCCACGACCATTTGCGTGGCGAGATCAGCTTTTAGTATGCGCGAGGCATTTTGCGCAACGCTCACATCTTGCGGCGTGGCGTAGGGCAGCAGCGCGCCAAGCTGCGGCACGATTTTGGTGATGCGCTCGTTCTTATCCAGCATTGAGCCGAGCTTTTCCTGAAACGTGAGTGTAGAAAGGCGCGGCAGAAATTCAGGCAGCTTCTTCTTCACGTCTTGCGAGAAGAAATACGCGGCGTCGCTGAAACGAGCGCGCAGCACTTGCTCGTTGCCGTGTGTCACCTTATCCAGATGTTCGGCATCGCCGTTGCGTACAGCGATGAAGTAGGGCAGCAGTTCACCGCTCGCATTTTCAACCGCGAAATAACGCTGTTTATCGCGCATCACCGTGATCAGCACTTCACGGGGCAGTTTCAGATATTTGGCTTCAAAGCTGCCGAGCAGCGCGGTCGGGCTTTCAACCAGATTGGTCACTTCGGCCAGCAAGCCAGCATCTTCCGGGATGCGCCCGCCAACAGACTTTGCAAGCGCCGCGATCTGTTCCTGTATCACGGAGCGACGCGCGTCTTTATCCAGCACAATGCCCTGATTCTGGATCAGATCAAAATAGCTTGCAGGCGTCTCGGCGCTCTGTTCCAGCGAACCATAAGGGCGCAAGCCGCGTGTAAAACGATCGCTTTCGGTATCCGCATAAGTGAACCGCACAACCGCACCGCCCAGCAGCGCCGCGAACCAGCGGATCGGGCGCGAGAAAGCGATGCCGCTGCTGTTCCAGCGCATGGTTTTGCCGAACTTGATACTGGCGATCAGTTTGGGCAGTTCTTCGGCGAGTGCCTCAAGCGCGGGGCGGCCTTTTTCGGAGATGTGCGCGACCACATATTTCGCGCCGTCAATATCCTCAATTTTCAGATCAGAGACAGAAATGCCACGACTGCGGGCGAAGCCTTCAGCAGCCTTTGTTGGCGCGCCGCTGGCATCAAAGGCGCGATCTGCCGACGGCCCTTTGGCCGAAATTTCGCGATCTGGCTGCTGTGCGACTACATTCGCCGCATGAATAACCAACCGGCGCGGGGTGGCGTAAACCTTCACCCCATCATTTGCCAGTCGCAGCGTTTCAAACAATTTTGGCCCCGCTGTTTGCAGCTGCGCCAGCGCCGCATCAACATCCTGCGCGGGCAGTTCTTCAACGCCAATCTCCAGCAGAAAATCGGCAGGCGCGGCGGCGGGTTTCGCGGTATCTGGAACAACCACCGTTTTGACGGGTGACCATAGCTTTTCCAGTTTATCCAGCGGGTATTCCAGCATTTGCCGTTGTTCGGCATAGGCCTTCGCAACGGTGCGAGTCATGTCGCGCATTCGCCGGAAGAAGTAAGCGCGCTCGGTAACGCCGATTGCCCCGCGCGCATCCAGCACATTAAACAGGTGGCTGCATTTCAGCACGTAGTCGTAAGAGGGAATGACCAGGCCTGCTGTCAGCGCCCGCTTGCTTTCCGATTCATAGATATTGAAAACCTGCTTCAAGCCCTCAACATCTGCCACTTCAAAGTAATACTTGCAGTGTTCAATTTCGCTTTGCAGGAAGATGTCCTTATAGAGCAGATCGCTTTCGTCTACCCCGCCCATCCACTGAATATCCCATGCCGCATCTTTGCCTTGCAGCGGAATCGCGATGCGTTCCAGACCGTAGGTGATTTCTACGGATACCGGATTTAGCTCGATGCCGCCTGCCTGCTGGAAGTACGTGAACTGGGTTATTTCCTGCCCATCCAGCCATACTTCCCAGCCAAGCCCCCAGGCTCCCAGCGCCGGGCTTTCCCAGTTGTCTTCCACGAAGCGGATATCATGCTCGCGGGCACTGATGCCTAATGCTTCCAGCGATTGCAGATACAGTTCCTGCGGGTTGCCGGGATCAGGCTTCAGGATCACCTGATACTGGTAGTAATACTGCATACGGTTCGGGTTATCGCCGTAGCGCCCGTCGTCCGGGCGAACGCTTGGCTCTACGTAGGCCACGCGCCAGGGTTCCGGGCCAAGTACCTTCAAAAGAGTAGCCGGATTACCCGTACCTGCGCCGACCTGAATGTTGTACGGTTGCCATAGCACACAGTTCTGGGTTTGCCAGAATGCGTGCAGCTTCATAATAATTTCCTGGAAATTGAGTGGTTGTGTCATGAACCTGCCCATTTGCGTAAACGAGATCAGGGGATATGCTCAAACGGTACGCATTATAACCCGCAACCTTTTGGGCGAGACAGGGTTGTTATAAGCATGATTAACCTGCGCAAGCGGATTGGCGCTCGAAACAAGCGTCCTTCCTATAAGCGTCTTGAAGACACCGAGCTGGTTGATTTAACTAAGACCGGCGATAAAGATGCTTTTGGCGAGCTTTACGAGCGATATGTTGAGAAGATTTATAACTACATCTACTATCGCACCGGCAACAGCCACGATGCCGAAGATTTAACGGCGCGTGTTTTCTTCCGGGCGATGGGGCACATTGATACCTATACGGATCGCGGTGTCCCGTTTCAGGCGTGGTTATATCGCATCGCGCATAATCTGGTTGCCAACTGGCACCGTGATCGTAACCGGCGCAAGATTATTCCGCTGGATGATTACATCGCCGGAACGCTGGAATTGGATGCGCCCGAACATGAGGCGCTAGACAAAGAAGAACGTGAAGCACTGCTGGCGGCGGTGCGTAAACTGCCTGAAGATCGCCAGCTTTTGCTGAATCTGAAATTTGTCGATCATATGTCCAACGCGGATATTGGCGTCATCATGGATCGCACCGAAGGCGCGGTCAAATCGTTATATCACCGCACGCTGCTGGCACTGCGCGAAACGCTGGAAAGCGAGCAAAACGGCGAAAATCGTCATCATTCAGAACGAGGCCAGGAATTGTCATGAGCTATGCCCCCGACACCGATCTCGAAACCATACTGACAGATGTCACTGATGCTGTAATTTCGGGCGAATCGCTTTCGCGCGTCTTTTTCAGCCCAAAACTTGCGTGAAGTGGCGCAGTTTTTGCCGCTCATCCGGCAGCTGCGATCTTCATACGTGCCAGCGCGCCCATCTAAGCGTTATTCCGCGCGCTTGCGCCACGATTTGATGGGGCAGGAACTGACAGTCGTTGAGCGGGTGCGTTATCTCCCTGCGCGGGTGCATCTGGCGGCTGTAGTGGTCGCTATTCTGGCAGGCGGCCTGGTTTTGATGCGTGGGCGCGCGGCGCTGCTGCATCAAAGTAATGCGCTGGCAGAGGCTAATACCGCCGCCTAAACCCGCCTTAATAAACGGACTGCGCTGAACAAAGACGATGGCATACTATCGTCTTTGTTGTTTTCTAGAACGGGCATTCTGATTTCAGGTAAAGATAACATATGTGAAAATAGTCTAAACTGAGGTCACGACCTAAGTTGACACCCCTCAGCCTCTACGATATACTACCTTTCGTGTGATTGATCCAAATTGTACAAACACCTCAATTTTAGGTTCACCCAATGGATGCACTCAACGAATTTGCGCCCATATTAGTGCTTGTGATCATCGCGACAGTGATCGCCATTATCATTTCGCTAATTTCGCGGCTGTTTGGTCCCTGGAAGCCGACATCGCGTAAGATTGCTCCCTATGAAAGCGGTATGAAGCCGATTGGCACTGCTGCCCGGCGCTATTCCATACGCTTTTTCCTGGTTGCTATCCTGTTTATCTTGTTTGACATCGAAGTTGTTTTTTTCCTGCCGTGGGCGGTGGTGTTCCGCGAGATGGGTTTGTATGCGCTCGTCACGATGGGCATTTTCATCACTGTGCTAACCATTGGCCTGATTTATGAATGGAGAATAGGGGCGCTGGAATGGGAGTAGTTTCATCCAAACTCGGCGATCTTGGCGTCGTGACCACCACCCTCGATGTGGCGGTTAACTGGGCGCGTACTGGCGCGATGTGGCCGTTGCTGTTCGGGTTGGCCTGCTGCGCGATTGAAATGATGAGCACTCAGGCCGGGAACTACGACCTGTCGCGCTTCGGCATGGAATTAAACCGGGCTAGCCCTCGCCAAAGCGACTTAATCATCGTGGCTGGCCGCGTAACCCGTAAGATGGCGCCGGTTATTCGCCAGCTTTACGATCAGATGGCCGCGCCGCGCTATGTGATTTCGATGGGCGACTGCGCATCTTGTGGAGGCGTATACAACAACTATGCCATCGTGCAGGGCGTTGATGAAATCATCCCTGTAGATGTCTATGTGGCTGGCTGCCCCCCACGTCCTGAGCAGTTGATACACGGTATTCTGACCCTGCACGAACGTGTTCAGGGTGAACGTTTGAAGAATTGGGTTGTTGAGGGCGCGAGGTAAGTTATGCATATTCCAGACGCGCTTGCCCCCGCAGTCGCCTTTGAAGAACTGCTGCCTGGCGTTCTCAAAGGAACGCATGAGTTTCGCGGTGAGCTAACGCTCATTGTTGATCCGGCTGACGTTGAACGCGCTGTCCGTTTCCTTCGTGACACGCGCGGATTGATCTTTAACTATCTGTCAGATATCAGCGCGGTTGACTATTTTGACCCGATCAAGGGCTATGGCGATTACGGTGATCGTCCGGCACGTTTCGGCGTATCTTATCACCTGTATTCGCTGCTTTATAACCGCCGTATCCGCCTCAAGACGTTTGTTGATGAGGATGTAGCGATCCCTACAATCACGACCCTGTGGGACGGCGCAAACTGGCTTGAGCGTGAAATTTTTGACATGATGGGCATTCCTTTTGAAGGGCATCCTAACCTGCGGCGGGTGCTGATGCCTGAGGATTGGGAGGGACACCCGCACCGGCGTGATTACCCGCTCGGCTATGAAACCATCATGTTCTCGTTCAATGCCGACGAAATTAATAAACACAAGCCGTACGCGAAGGATTAGGTGCGGAGAACCTCATGGCGACAACATCCAAACGCCCTCTGGCGCTTGAAATTCCTGAAGCTACCGAAAATGCCCTGGGGCAGGGGCAAACATGGGAAGGCAGCCTCGAAGATTTGCGTGGGCTGGTTTCTGATCGCGCAATTACCGGCGAAACGATGCTCCTCAACCTGGGGCCGCATCATCCTAGTACACACGGCGTGCTGCGCTTGCTGCTCGAATTAGACGGCGAAGAAATTGTTACCTGTCTGCCAGATGTCGGCTATCTGCATACCGGCATCGAGAAGAACATCGAGAGTAAAAGCTACGAAAAGGCCGTCACGCTCACTGACCGCATGGATTACCTTGCGCCGATGAGCAATAACGCCGTCTTTTCGCTGGCGGTTGAAAAGCTGACCGGGCTGGATGTGCCCGAACGGGCGCAGGTGATCCGCGTCATTTGCCTTGAGCTTACCCGCTTGAACAGCCACCTTGTATGGCTGGGCACGCATGCGATGGACATGGGCGCGATGAGCGTTTTCCTGTACTGTTTCCGCGAGCGTGAATTTATTCTCGATATGTTCGAGAAGCTCGGCGGGCAGCGCATGATGACCAGCTACATTCGCCCCGGCGGCGTGTGGCGTGATCTGCCCGAAGATTTCCTGCCTGCGCTTGAGAAATTTCTCGGCTATTTCCCGAATCGCATTGATGATTATGAAAAACTGCTGACCAATAACCCGATCTGGCGGGATCGTACTGAGGGTATTGGCGTCATTGAACCAGAAGAAGCGATTGCGCTGGCGCTCTCTGGCCCGTGCCTGCGTGGCAGCGGCGTCAATTTCGATATTCGCAAAGCCATGCCGTACAGCGGCTATGAGAATTATGACTTCAACGTGCCGCTTGGCGAACATGGTGATGTGTTTGATCGTTACATCATTCGTGTACATGAGATGCGCGAAAGCGTGAAGATCATCCAGCAGGCAATCAAGAAACTCTCTTCAGCTTCGGGCGGCTTCCGTTCAAATAACCGTAAGTTTGTGCCGCCGCCGCGCGCTGAGCTAGGGCGCAGCATGGAAGCGGTAATCCATCACTTCAAATTGTGGACGGAGGGCTATTCCGTACCAGATGAAGAAGTGTATGTGGCGATTGAAAGCCCGCGCGGTGAAATCGGCTGCTACCTGCATGGTACAGGCGGCAACAAGCCCCGCAGAGTACATTTCAAGACGCCTTCATTTATGCATATTAGCGCGCTCGGCAAACTGTGTTCCGGTTACATGCTTGCAGACTTGATCGGCATTGTGGGCAGCATTGACTGCGTGCTTGGGGATAGCGATAGGTAAAGAGATGGGTTAAAAGATAGCGGGCGAAAGTTAAAAGGCGTAATGTAGGGAACACTTTTAACTTTTTACTGTCAACCTTTTACTCGTTTCTGCAAAGGAAACGTAATGCTTGCGGAAAAGTACGCCTCCAAAATCGAATATATCTTCTCGAAATATCCGACTAAGCGCTCGGCTGTGATGCCGCTGCTGTATATTGCGCAGGAAGAATACGGCTATGTAAACGATGAAGGCGTAGCCGAAGTCGCCGCTCTGTGCGACATGGATCCGACGCAGGTACGCTCGATTGCCGGCTTCTACACCATGTATTCTGAGAATCCAAAGGGTAAATACTGGCTTCAGGTGTGTACAGACCTTGCCTGTGCTTTACGCGGCGCTGACAAATTCTATGCCGATTTGAAAGAATATCTTGGCGTTGATGATGGCGGCACCACCGAAGACGGGGTGTTCACGGTTGAACATGTAATGTGCCTGGCCGCTTGCGACAAAGCGCCGATGATGCAGTGCAATTTTCACTTCGTCGAAAATCTGGATATGGAAAAGATGGTGCCGCTGTTAGACCACTGGCGCGAGGAAGCGGCGCAAGCAAATGAAGCTGCTAAGCCGGCTAAAGCCAAAAAGACGAAAGAAAAGAGCGACTCCAAGCCGTAAAGGCCGGACGGATACGAGATGGCAAATTTGAACATTATCTATCGCGAAAAAGATGTGCCGAATATCCACGAACTGCCTGTGTATCTGAAACATGGCGGTTATGACGCGCTCAAAAAAGCGCTGAAGATGAAGCCTGCGGAAGTGATTGATCTCGTCAAGGCTTCTAACCTGCGTGGGCGCGGCGGCGCTGGTTTCCCGACGGGCGTAAAGTGGAGCTTTATTCCGCAGTCAGAGCCAGTTAAATATGTGGTTGTAAACGCTGACGAAAGCGAAACCGGCACCTTCAAAGATCGCCAGATCATCGAGAACAACCCGCACCAATTGATCGAAGGCTCGCTGATTGCGGCGTGGGCGATTCAGGCTACAGCGGTCTATATCTATCTGCGCGGCGAATTTTGGGATTTAGCCCAAAGCCTCGATCAACATATTGAAGATGCGCGTAAGAAGGGGCTGGTAGGCGATAACATTGCTGGTAGCGGCTGGAATTGCATGGTGTACACGCATCTTGGCGCGGGCGCCTATATCTGCGGTGAAGAGAGCGCGCTGCTGGAGAGCCTTGAAGGTAAATTGGGCATGCCCCGTGTGCGCCCACCATTCCCGGCCAATAAGGGCGGCGGCCTTTATGGCGAACCGTCGGTGATCAACAACGTTGAAACGCTGACTAACGTGCCCTGGATTATCAACAACGGCGCCGACGAATACAAGAAAATTGGCACCGAGCAAAGCCCCGGAACCAAAGTGTTTTGTGTTAGCGGGCATGTCGAAAAGCCGGGTAATTATGAGCTTCCGCTTGGAACGACGCTGCGCGAACTGCTCTTTACCCATGCGGGCGGCATCGCTAACGGCAAGCAGCTAAAAGGCGTGCTGCCTTCGGGCGGCTCTGGCCCGGTTATCCGCTTCGCTGGCAACGACGATCCGCTTCTGGATACGCCGATGACCTATGAAGATTTCGCTAAAATCGGCTCGATTCTAGGCTCAGCTTCAATCATCGTTATGGATGAAGATACGGACATGACGTGGGTTGCTGCCAAGATCACCAAATTCTTTAAGCATGAAAGCTGCGGAAAGTGCACGCCTTGCCGCGAAGGCACTTATTGGCTGGACAAGACTTTGGATCGCATCATGAGCGGGCAGGGGCAGGAAAAAGATGTTGACCTGATCGCCAGCGTCGCTCGTAATATGCAGGGGGTGACCCTGTGCGCGCTAGGCGAATTCGCAGCCAACCCGATCATCTATACCATCAAGAATTTCCCTGAAGATTTCAAGGCGCGTCTGGATGGAACTGCCGCGCCAGTCGTAGTTGCGGGGCATTAGGGGTGACGGACGAACTGCGGTCTGGGGGCGACGAGCAGGCGCAGAATCTGGATGCCTTGTCTGCTGAACAAGACTTGCTGGTTTCTGAAATAGGTGGGCTTTCAAACATCGGTGATATTTCAGGAAACGAAGCTGCTCAGCAGGAACATCTGGTGGCGTTAGCACACGAAGCAGAAGCCGATGAATCCGCTAGCAAGCGTTGGGATGAGCCTGCGGAGGCCAGTACCGAGACTCCAGAGCAAGAGGCTCACCGGCAGCTTTCTAAAGACGAAAAGGCGTTACATGAGCTGAACGCCGCCATTGATGCCCATCCAGAAGGGGCTGTGAATTATGTTTTTCGCGGCGAACTTCTGTTTAAGTTGAAGGAATACGCCGCTGCCGAAGCAGATTTCCAGCGCGCGTTGGAAATGGCCTCAGATCAGGTGGCTAAAAGCCGCTGGGGCATCGTGGCGCAAACTGTGCAAGACCGCGCTTACGCGGGTTTGCGCGATGCGCGCCAGAAGCAAGGTTTTTAAGAGGGTTGAGCGTGGCTTAACCTGCGTTACCGTAGAAAGTCGGCGGGCTTTCCGCTACAGTATCGGCATAGTTGTAAGCCGGAGTAAGACTGCATGGTCACTGCAATGACGAAGCTGGCAAAAGTCATTATTGACGGACATGAATTTGAATTCCCGCCGGGAATGAATCTGGTTGATGCTGCTAAACACGTCGGCGTGATCATTCCTGTCTTCTGCTATCACCCTAAGATGAAACCAGTCGGCATGTGCCGTATGTGTCTGGTTGAAGCAGGAACTATCCAGAAAGATCGCGCAACAGGCGAAGTGTTGTTGGATGAAAACGGCAACCCGCAAATTCGCTGGATGCCCAAGCTGCAAACTGCCTGTACCATGACCGCATCTGATGGACTGGTGCTGCGCACCACAACCGAGATGGTGGAATCTGGTCGCAATAACATTCTTGAGTTTCTGCTCACCAGTCACCCGCTGGACTGCCCGGTTTGCGATAAAGGCGGCGAATGCCCGCTGCAAAACCAGACGATGGAATTCGGTCCCGGCACTAGCCGCATGACTTTTGAGGATAAAAAGCACCTCGACAAGAACACGCCGTTAGGCGACTTGATCGTGCTTGATGAGGAACGCTGCATTCAGTGTGCCCGCTGTATACGTTTTCAGTCAGAAGTGGCTGGCGACGATGTGTTGGCCTTCCACGAACGCGGTCGCGATTTGCAAATCATTACGGTCAGCGATCCCGGCTTTGACAGCTATTTCTCAGGGAACACGACAGATATTTGCCCTGTAGGCGCGCTAACTACTGTTGACTTCCGTTTTGGCGCGCGCCCCTGGGAGCTGAACAGCGTCCCCAGCATCTGCCCACATTGCCCGGTCGGCTGCAACACAACCGCCAACACGCGGTTGGATCGTGAATTTGATGGCCGCGTGATGATCAAGCGCATGATGCCCCGCCAGAATGAGCAGGTGAATGAAATCTGGATGTGCGATAAAGGACGCTTCGGGCATCACTTCTCACGCAGCAATGAGCGCTTGCTTGAGCCGATGATTCGTAACGGCGCTGGCTCGCTTTCACGGGAAACCTGGAGCGAAGCTACTGCCGCCGCCGCCAAACTGCTTCAGGAAGCGAACGGCAGCGTGGCGGCTATCGCCGGAACCTCGCTCTCTAATGAAGATGCGTGGACGCTGGCGCAGCTGCTTAAAGGCTTGGGGAGTGAGCGTCTTGGGGCATGGCCGCCTACGCATACTGGCGCTGATCTGGTTGCGCAGGTGGGCATTGGCAAAGGTTCAAATCTTGGCAGCCTTGGCGCAGGCGATGCTATTCTCGTAATCGCTTCTGATCTCGAAGAAGAAGCGCCGATGTTCCGCCTGCGCACGAAGGTGGCGGCGGATCGCGGGGCGTATCTGGTTGTCGCGAATGCCCGTCACACCCGCATGGATGATTTTGCTTCGGCAACAATCACCTATGAAACCGGCCACGCCGCCGATATGTTGGCAAACATTCGTAAAGACAACGCGGAAATCGCGGAAAAACTCGCGAGCGCGAAGAATCTGGTCATCTTCGCTGGCGCGGAAGGCTTGACGCTGGCTGGCAGCCGCGCGCTAATGCAAGCCGCAGCCAATTTCCTGATTGAAACCGGACATACGGGCAAAGTTAATAACGGCTTGGTCGGCGTGTTCCGTGGCTCAAATATGCTGGGCTTGCACTACACCGGTTTCTCGCCGGAAGCGACGCAGGATATCATCCAGAACCCGCCAAAAGTCTTGATCCTCGCGCAGGCAGATGTTGTATCTGACGATCCGGCAGCAGCAGAATGGCTCTCTAAAGTTGAATCGGTCATCAGCCTGAGCCTGTTTATGGACGTTGCCGCCGAACAGTCAAAGGTCGTGCTGCCCATTCAAAGCTTTGCCGAGCGTGATGGTTCGTTCACCAATGCCGAGCGCCGCGTTCAGCGTTTCTACACGGCGCAGGGGGCGATGGGTGAATCGCTGCCCGCATGGCAGGCGCTAGCCCGTATTGCTGAAAAGTCGGGGCAGGGCAAAGCGAAGCTCTCTGCTGCGCAGGTGATGAACGAGATTGTTGCAAATATTCCCGCTTACGCCGGTTGTAAGTTCCCTGAACTGGCGAAGGTTGAACCACAGTTCCCGCTGGTTGGCGGAGACGATCTGTATTATGGTGGCACCGCCTACGCCAATACAGGTGGTCTGGGGGTGCAAATCGCCACTGCTGCCGATGAAGGCGGGGCAGTAGAAGCCGGCGATGTGAAGCCGGAAAAAGCAGTCAAGGTATCGAAGGGCGAACTGTTGGTCGTGCCGACCATCCGCCTGTACAATCGCGAGCGTGTGTTCCAGCCAAGTGAAGCACATATGATGGCTGCGCGCATCGCCGATCCTTATGTAGAGATCAATGCTGAAGATGCCGTTAAGCTGAATCTTAAAGACGGCGATGTCGTAAAAGTTGACGTGGGTGCCGGTCATTCTGTGAATGTGCGCGCTCATGTGAACGGCGCTGCTCCGAAGGGAAGCGTTCTGCTTCCGTGTAATTTGCAGGAAGCCGCGTCTGCGTTAACCATTACATCTGGCACAGTAACGAAGGTTGAGAGGTAAAACTATGGCGACGGTGTCTTCGACGCCAGGCAAGCGTCGCGGCCCACTGAACGAACTCGTTCACGGGTATGTTCAGTTTCGCGATAACGTTGTGCCGGAACGATTCTACCCCTGGGCAAACCTGCTGGCGCTGCTTTTTGTCGGCGGAATCATTACCGTCATTCTGGTGGTGCTTACGCTGGTGGGCTGGTCAATTCTTGAGCCGAACCAGCAGGCGCTGGGTGATGCGCTGTCTAATGTGTTGAATTTCATCTTCAACAACAATCGCGTGGATTATTCGCAGGCGATTGATTGCCGCACCGAATCGGGATGCAGCACGGTGCAGGCGATCATCTTTTCGCTGATATTTTTCTTCGTGTTCTTAACCAGTTTTGCCTACTTAACGCTGTTGGAACGCCGCTTGATTGCGTTCTTTCAGCAGCGTACTGGCCCGAACCGCGTGGGGCCAGCGGGTTTGCTTCAGCCTGCTGCCGACGGCGTGAAACTGATTTTTAAGGAAGATATTGAGCCTGCGGGTGCCGATAAGTGGGTATACCGCATCGCCCCCATTCTCAAAGTTGTTCCTGCCGTCATTCTGCTGGCGGTGGTGCCGTTAGGCCCTGATCTGCTCATCCCCTGGTTCGATGGTAACGTGTACAGCGTTCCCCTCGGCTTGGCAGACCCCAACGTTGGCGTACTGTGGCTGCTGGCAATCACCAGCATTGGAACGTATGGCGTCGTGCTGGCGGGCTGGTCTAGCAATAATAAATATGCGGCTCTTGGCGCGCTGCGCGCATCTGCGCAGATGTTGAGCTACGAATTGAGCCTTGGTTTAACGATGGCTGTGCCGATCATGGTGGTCGGCAGCATGAGCGTTGGCGACATCATCAACGCGCAGACCTATTTCTATGACTGGTTTATCTTCCAGAATCCTGTCGCTTTCGTCATCCTCTTCATCGCGCTGCTGGCAGAGCTTAATCGCTCACCGTTTGACTTGCCTGAAGCGGAACAGGAATTGACGCAGGGTTTCATGACTGAGTACAGCGGTATGAAATTCGCCAGCTTTATGATGGCTGAATACCTCAGCATGATCGGCGTGAGCGCGGTTGTCGCTTCGCTGTATCTTGGCGGCTATAACGATGGTTTCGGTTTGGTGCAGGCAGTGCCTATTCTTGGCCCGATTGTGCTGGTCGGGAAAATCCTGATCTTCCTGTTCATCATGGTCTGGATCCGCGCCACCCTGCCGCGTATCCGCTATGATCGCCTGATGGCGCTTGGCTGGAAAGTCATGCTGCCGCTGGCGATGGTTGCGGTGGGCTGGACGGCGGTTTCAATTCTCATTGGCGATGCGCTGGGTTCGCCCGTTGCTTACGGCATCTTCTCGGCGGTGGTGCTGCTGGCGGTGCTGATTGTGGGCGGATTGCTGGTGCGGCGCAGCAGTGAGAATCAGCCTGACGCTGAAATCGAAGACCTTGCCACTGACCCGATTATCACGGGGGAGCGTGGGGGAATCGGCTATGCGCTTGTACAGGCGCTAGGCGGGCTGCTGGCGGTGCCGTTCGTGCTTTACAACGGTCTGCTAAAATTGCTCGATAAACTGGCTCAGCTTGCGCCTGAAAAGCCGGCGGAGCAACTAGCGAAGAGACGGCCATTGTACCGTCTGATAACGCCAACGCAGCACAGTAACAGCTTTGTGATGATTAACAAAGGTTAAGCCATGAACATTTTGCGGGGTTTCGCAACCACGTTCAAACACGTTCTCGAAGAGCCGATTACGCTCCAGTATCCGGAGCAGGTTCAGCCCTTCAACCAGCGTTATAAAGGGCGCCATCATCTGCGCCGCTACGAAAATGGCCTCGAAAAATGTATTGGCTGCTCGCTGTGCGCTGCGGCTTGCCCGGCAGATGCTATCTGGGTAGAAGCGGCTGAAAATACCGATGAAGAGCGTTACAGCCCTGGCGAGCGTTATGCCAAGACCTACGAAATCAATATGCTGCGCTGCATTTTCTGCGGCTACTGCGAAGATGCATGCCCGACCCAGGCGATTCAGCTCGGTCATGAGCATCAACTCAGCTTTACTGATCGCGATGATGCCATCTTCACCAAAAACATGTTGATTGATCCACCGCTGGAAGGCAAGGAAGGTACGCCGCGTGAAGTAGAGCCGGGTGTTTATACCCGCTCAATACCGGATATGGAAAACCCGCGTTAATGACGCGGCTCGAAAAAGCACCCTTGGCGGCCTGTGCAGGGTGCTTTTTCTTTGCAGATTTATTGGTGTTTTTCGCTTGATTTGGGCGCTCGCGATTTTTGAACTTGGGGTAGGTTTGTGTTAGACTGCACAAGGACGATTGCGCCCGATAGGATTGTTCGACAATGACAGAATTGTGGCTATTCATCATTGTCGGCGCGGTGGCAGTTGCCGCAGCCGTCATGATGCTGTTGAGCGAGAATGCTGTTCACAGCGCGCTCTTTTTGATCGTGACGATGGTCGGCATCTCGCTGCTTTTCCTGATGCTGAATTCGCCATTTCTGGCAATGATCCAGATCACGGTCTATGCCGGCGCGATCATGGTGCTGTTCTTATTCGTGATCATGCTGCTTGGCGCGGAAAAGCTGGGCACCGCCGATCCTGGCCCTGCAAAAAGCCGTTTTCGCTGGTTTACCCCCGTTGTGCTGGCGTTGGCTTTAGGCCTGCTGTTCACCATCGGTCTGGCGACTATTCAGGGCAATATTGACGACAAAACCCCTGCACTTGCTCCAGCCGAAGTGCGCGTAGTAAATGCTGCTAACAACGGCCCGATTGATGTTTATGTAGGCAGCCTGCTGGTTGCCGATGACCTTCCCTTTGGTCAGGCGACTGAGTTTTCACAGATTCAATCCGGTCAATTCACCGTGAGCGTCCGCCCGATCTCTGGCGGCGAAGTGACGGCGGCCTTTACATCCACCGAAGGCGTATTCACCAATATCATAGCCTATGGCACTGGCGAACAGCCTGAAGTGGCGCTTGCCGAGCAGGATTTCTCACCCGTGTTCCGCGATGGCGATACGCGCGTGACTATCTTTAATGCGATTACCGGCACAGAGGCGGTCACGCTGGTTGATGCGCATTCGCTGGATACGAACACCGATGTTTACGTCAATACCATTATTGCTAATCTTCCGGCGCACACCGTTTCCAGCGTAGAGGTTCCCGCTGGCGATGTGAATTGGCGCGTCGTGCGTAGAGATGATGCTTCAGTCACAGTGGTTGATCTGACCGATCAGCCGCTTCGCAGCGAGCAGAATACCTTGATTGTGCTTGCCGATGAAACGCTGTCCGAAACTGACTCGCGGGTGCTGCCTGTCGTGGTCTCGACCACCGCTCAGGCAGAATTTGGCAGCCCGCGCGCAATCGGCTATTCGCTGTTTACCCAATTCATGCTGCCGTTCCAGGTTTTAGGCCTGCTCTTGCTGGCGGCGATGGTTGGGGTGATTGTGATCGTTCAGCGCGAGCTGAAGCCGAAGCGTAAGCAGCAGCAGCGGCGCAAGGTAAGCCGTTCATTGACGAACGTGATTGCGGCGCAGGTGGGGCAGGAAGTGGTTGAGGAAGATGTACCACAGCTTCCGCAATCTACCCCTGAAACAGAAGCGGAACCGGCGAACTAGCGGCGGCGTTGGGGCGCTGACAGAGAGGGTTATTGTGGTTCAGACTGAATCTTACATCATGCTCAGCATCGTTCTCTTCACGCTCGGGGCAATGGGCGTGCTGCTGCGACGAAACGCCATTTTGGTGTTTATGGCGATTGAATTGATGCTGAATGCTACAAACCTTGCGCTGGTGGCCTTTGCCCGGCACTGGGCGAATGATACAGGTCAATTATTTGTGTTCTTCATCATCACTGTGGCGGCGGCAGAAGTTGCTGTTGGGTTGGCGTTGATCGTGACTATTTTCCGCACCAAACGCAGCATCAATATTGACGAACTCCACGAGATGAAAGGATAACGGAACGCCGCCTGCCATATAGGGCGCGCTGCCGAAGGAACAAATATGGAACATTATCCTCAGCTCGTACCACTCATTATTCTCATCCCCGCTCTGGGCGCGCTCTTCAATGTTGCCTGGGGCGCAAAAGTGGGCGAAAAATGGGTGGGTTTGGTTGCTACGGTAGCATCCGCGTTGGCTTTCGGCGTCGCGGTGCTGTTGGCAATCTATCTGGAACAAAGTGGTTTTCAGGCTGCGGTGGTCAACCCCCCGCTGCTTGATGGCTGGTTGGTGCTGCCTTCTGGAAATGTGCACGTTCCCTGGCAGTTCCGGGTAGATACGCTAAGCGTCACCATGATGCTGATCATCACCAGCATTGGCTCGCTTATTCATATCTACTCCATCAGCTATATGCACGGTGATGACCATTTTCACCGTTACTTCGCATATCTCAATATGTTCCTCGCCTTTATGCTGCTTCTGGTCACGGCCAACAACTTCCTGATGATGTTTGTAGGCTGGGAAGGCGTGGGCGTATGCTCGTTCCTGTTGATCGGTTTCTGGTATGCCCGCACGCACGGTGTTGGCTGGCGTAACAGTATGGCCGCCCGCAAAGCGATGGTGCTGAACCGCGTCGGTGACTTTGGCGTGGTGATGAGCATGCTGCTGATGTTCTGGACATTCGGCACGCTCGACTACTACAGCCCGCAGGAAGTGGTCAATGTGCATCTCGCAGAATCTGGCGCGCATGAGACGGGTGAAGCCGATCATGAAGCGGCGGCAGAAGAAGAAGGCGCGCACAAGCCCGTCGTCAGTTTTGCTCAGGAAGGGGAACATGGCGAAGCGGCCGCTGAAGGCGAGGTTGCGCAGCCAGTTTTCACCAATAACGATCATATCATCACCGAACAGCTAGGTGTTTTCAACCAGACCGAGCGTTTTTATTGAGGAAGGCCGCGAAATCACCATCGGCCCAATCACCATGCCGTTTACGACATGGCTAACGATTATCACGCTGTTCTTGGTGCTGGGCGTCACCGGTAAATCGGCTCAGATACCGCTGTTTACATGGCTTCCGGATGCAATGGCCGGCCCAACCCCTGCGAGCGCGCTAATCCATGCTGCGACGATGGTCACGGCTGGCGTTTACATCATGGTGCGTTCAAATGTGATGTTCCATCACGCTGAATTTACCTCGTTCGTCGTGGCGGTCATCGGCGCGGCAACGGCGTTGGTGGGTGGTTACATCGGCATCGGCCAGTGGGACATTAAACGTGTGCTGGCATACTCCACCGTCAGCCAGCTTGGCTTCATGGTGGCGCTGGTCGCGTCGGCGCGTATGCCGCTGCCATGTTCCATCTGGTTACGCATGCGTTTTTCAAGGCGCTCTTGTTTCTCGGCAGCGGCTCGGTCATTCATGCCGTTGAACACGGCCATCATCACGCGCATGCTCATGGTCACGACGATCATGGTCATGATGCGCACGATCATGAAGAAGAACCGTTCGACCCGCAGGACATGCGTAACATGGGCGGCTTGCGTAAACGCCTGCCGATCACCTTCTGGACATATCTGATCGCCACGCTGGCGCTGTCAGGCATCTTCCCGCTGGCCGGTTTCTGGTCAAAAGATGAGCTGCTGGCAGATGCATGGCTGGCCGGTTTGGTTGATAACAAGCTGTCTGGCTACATTGTGTTTGGCGCGCTGCTGATTGCCGCGGGGTTCACCGCTTTCTATATGTGGCGTCAAATTGAGCTGGTGTTCCTTGGAAACCCGCGCACAGAGGCCGCAGCCCACGCGCCGGAAAATGGCCGCCTGATCGCTATCCCCTTGATCCTGCTCGCCATTTGCAGCATTTTTGCAGGCTTCCTGAACACGCCATCAAACGTACTGGGGCTGGATAATCTGTTCGGCGCGCATCTGTTTACAAGCCGGTTGGAATACTCCGTTGCCTACGCGCATGTTGGCGAGTTTCAGCCGTTGATTGCTATTTTCGCTACTGTGGTTTCAATCGGCGCATTTCTGGTTGCGCACAATATCTACAAGCATCGCCAGATTGTTGAAACTGGCCGTGATCCGTTGGAGCTTGTGCCTACTGCCGCGCCGTTCTGGTCGCTTGCCAATGCGCGCATGTACTGGGATCAGTTCTATGGGCGTGTGTTCGTGCGGCCATTTGAACTCGCCGCGCAATTTTTGGCAGATGTGGTGGATTGGCGCTTCCTGCACGATTACTTCCATGATCAGGTGCTGCTAAGGGGCTTCAATGCGGTTGCGCGCTTCCTGGGCAATCCGGTTGATCTGGGCATTATTGATGGGGCAGTGAATGGAGTAGGGCGCATCACGAAATGGGTTAGTGTCGAATTGCGACAAATTCAAACGGGCTATGTTCGTACCTATGCGCTCACCTTCCTGATTGGGGTGGTGCTGGTCATTGTAGTGATTTTGCTGCCGCTGCTGCAACGCGGCTAACTGGGCGGAGAGAAAGTTATGGAAAATTCCGGTCTGTCACTCGTAACAGTGGTATTGTTCCTACACTGATCGGGTTTTTTATCCTGCTCTTCGTGCCAAACGGACAGAGCCGCAACATCAAGTATTTGACGCTGGGGACGACGCTTGTCACCTTTGTCCTCTCGCTGTTGCTGTGGGCAGGTTACGACTCTGGCAACCCCGCGCTGCAAATGGTTCAGCGCGCAGACTGGCTGCCCCAATATGGTATCAGTTACTACGTGGGTGTAGACGGCCTCAACCTGATCCTTGTCATCCTGACCACGTTCATGATGCCGATTGGGGTACTAGCATCGTTCAGCGCCCATGTTATCCACGAGCGCGGGCGTGAAAAGCTGTACTATCTGTTCATGCTGCTGCTCGAATTTGCCATGATCGGCGTGTTCGTGGCGCAAGACCTGATCATCTTCTTCATCTTCTGGGAAGTGACGCTGGTGCCAATGTATTTCCTCATTGGTATCTGGGGCGGCGAGAAGCGGGTATACGCAGCCGTCAAGTTCTTCTTATATACGATGGCTGGTTCGGTGCTCATGCTGCTGGCTTTGTTGTATGTCGGCGTGAACGCAGGCACGTTTGCTGTGCCAGAAATCGTCGCAGGTGTTCAGAATGGCACCATCGTATTCCCGTTCAGCGATTTGTTCAGTACGCAGGCCGTCCTGTTCTTAGGCTTCTTCATCGCTTTTGCGATTAAAGTTCCGGTTTGGCCGCTGCACTCGTGGCTGCCGGATGCGCACGTGCAAGCGCCAACGGCTGGCTCCGTCATTCTGGCGGCAGTTCTGCTTAAGATGGGCACTTACGGTATGCTGCGTTTCTGCCTGCCGATGTTCCCTGAAGCCAGCGTTGGGTGGGCGCCAGTGATTGCCGTTCTGGCGGTCATCGGCATTATCTACGGCGCATGGGTCAGCTACGCGCAAACCGACATGAAAAAGCTGGTGGCTTACTCATCGGTCAGCCACATGGGCTTTATCGTTCTCGGCATCTTTGCGCTGAACGCCGCCGGTATTCAGGGCGCTATCATCCAGATGGTCAATCACGGCGTCAGCACAGGCGGCCTCTTCTTGATCGTCGGTATGCTTTATGAACGCCGTCACACAAAGGAACTTTCGGCCTTCGGCGGCCTCTGGAAGTCAATGCCGCTGCTCGGCGCAATCTCGCTGGTGGTCGTCCTCAGCAGTATGGGTATGCCCGGCCTGAACGGCTTTGTTGGCGAATTTACCATCTTGTTAGGCTCAATTGGCAGCACCGTGCTTGGCCTGTTCTACTCGCTTGCTGCTGCGCTGGGCATCATTTTGGCAGCCATCTACATGCTTTACTTCTTCCAGAAAATCTTCATGGGCGAGTTAAGCAAGGAAGAGAATAAGCACCTGCCGAAGCTGGAATGGAATGAAATCGCGGTCATGGTGCCGATTCTTATCTTGATCGTCTTGATCGGTATTCAGCCGTACATCTTTATGAAGCCATCGGATACGACGGTTGAGCATCTTGTCGCGCAGGTTGCTCCTGAAAATGCCGTAACCACCATCGCCCAACTGCCAGAAGCGCAGACGGGCGAATAAAGGGACATATCCATGCTTGAAATCCCTTCACTGGAGAGCCTCAATATTGGCGCCGCGCTGCCCGCGATTATCGTGGCAGCGTGGGCCTGTATTCTGCTGCTCGTTGACCTGTTGGTTCCACGGAGCCGCAAGATAATAACCGCAGGGCTGGCGGCAGCAGGCCTTGCCGTTGCTTTCGTCGCCAATTTGCTGGTATACAACCAGACAGGCGATAGCTTCATGGGTATGTACGTTGCCGATCAGTTCACGGGTTTTCTCAACCTCGTTGTGCTGGCAACCGCCTTCATCACGGTGCTGCTTAGCATAGACTATCTGAAGCGCGTTGAGATTGAGCGCGGCGAGTATTACATACTTCTGCTCCTCGTAACTGCCGGCGTGATGTTCATGGTCGCCGCCAACGACTTGATCATGATCTTCGTGGCGCTTGAACTGCTCAGCATTCCGCTTTACGTAATGGCCGCCTTCCGCGCTCCAGAAATCCGCTCGGAAGAGGCTGGTTTGAAATACTTTCTGCTGGGCGCGTTCGCCAGCGCCTTCTTCGTTTTTGGCGCGACGATGGTTTACGGCGCAACCGGCACGACCAACCTGAATGAGATCTATGCGGCGGTTGGCGCGGTAGCAGCGGCCAATGACAGCCTGCAATATTTCCTGGTGCTCGGCGCAGGCCTGCTGATTGTGGGCATGGGCTTCAAAGTTGCCGCAGTACCGTTTCATGAGTGGACGCCTGACGTTTATGAAGGCGCGCCCACACCGGTGACGGCGTTCATGAGCGTTGCCGCTAAGATTGGCGGTTTTGGCGCCCTGCTGCGTATTCTAATCGTCGGTATGTCTTCGCTCACTTTTGTGCAGGGCGATCCTGCGCTCTGGCAAAATATCATCGCCATCGTTGCCGCGCTTACGGTGATCGTCGGTAATATCGTCGCTGTCGCGCAAAATAATATCAAACGGCTGCTGGCGTATTCTTCGATTGCCAATGCCGGTTATGTGATGATGGCGCTGGCCGCTGCTGGCACGCCTGGCGTTGAAAATCAGGCGACCCGCGCCGCGTTAATCTATCTGGTTGCCTACATGTTCACCAATCTCGGCGCGTTTGCGGTTGCCATAGGGGTTGAACGTGTGAACGGCGGCTCTGATCTTGAAGACTTTGTTGGACTGGGCAAATCACGGCCAGCAATGGCGATCATGATGGCGATCTTCATGCTCAGCCTGACAGGTGTTCCCCTGACCAGTGGTTTCATCGGCAAGGCGTTTGTTTTCTCGGCTACACTAAATGCCGGTCTGGTCTGGTTGGCAATCATCGGCGTGATCACCAGCGTGATCAGCGCATACTACTATGTGCGCGTGATCGTGAACATGTACTTGCGAGATGCCGAAACTGAACCTGCTGACCCGGCGCCGGGCTATATGCCGTCTGTGCAGTGGGCAACTGCTATCGCTTTTGGCGGAACCCTGCTGATCGGCATTTTACCTGTCTTGATCATCGGTTTGACCGATCACGTTGCGCTTGTGGCGGCTATCGCGCCCTAGCAGCTTCAAATATTTTGCTGCGTAATACTTGAGAGGGGCATAACGCCCCTCTTTTTCATGAGTAGATAAATGACACGGAATCAACGGGGCTTTATTTTTATTGCTCTTGCTGTGGCGGGTTATTCCTGCTTGCCAGTTTTCACCGGAATCCTGCTCGATTTTGGCCTTGCCGCGCTGGATATTGCGCTGTGGCGTTACGTGCTGGCAACCCCGCTGCTTTGGCTGCTGGCATGGACGATGGAAGCGCGTGGGGCTGGTGATGCTTCTGCCAGCCGCCTGCCGCGCATAAGACTGGCGCTGATGGGCGCGATGCTAGCCGTTGCTGCGCTTGCCGCCTTTGTTGGCCTTGACCTGATCCCAGCGGGAACCTATGTGGTTATTTTCTACACCTATCCGGCAATGGTTGCGCTGATCATGCTGATCCTTGGCGAGCGCCTGTCTGGTTGGGGCTGGTTCGCCGTTCTGCTTACGCTCGTCGGCGTGGGGCTTACTGCCCCTGATTTCAGCGCTGGCCTTTCTGGAGACAATTTTACTGGCGTGCTGCTGGCGATATTCAACGCCGCTGTCGTCTCCATCTATTTCATCCTCAGCGGCAAACTGCTGCGCGGCAAAACGGCTTTGATCACGGCCAGCGCGCTTACGTGTACCGGAGCGTTGGTTTCGCTGCTGGCAGTGGCACTGTTCAGCGGTATTCAGCTTCCACCGTCGCCCGCAGCGTGGTTAGCGATGTTAGGACTCGCTGTGATTAGCACCAGTCTGCCCGTATTTTCCATCAATAAGGGCATTCAACTGCTGGGGGCGTCCCGTGCTGCGGTGGTCGGCTCGTTTGAACCGCTGCTGACCGCGCTGTTAGCGATGATTTTCTTGAACCAGGCCATGCAGACCATTCAATGGCTTGGCGGCATCGTGATTGTGATCAGCGTGATCCTTTTGCAAACGTTGGGAGCGCGGCAGACCACATCTGTTGTCCCTAATCCGGCAGGAGACTAGCCGTTTGGGGCTAGCCTTTGTCCGAAATTTCACTGGGCAAACGCTAAACGACCCTCAATATGAATCTAATGTTCTTTGTGCATCCTATTGCCAATGTGAACATTGTAAGTAGGGCGGCTGGCATTTCTATTATTCGGCAATATATAAACGTATAAATTGAATATGAAAGTTGAGATTTAACCAACGTTAAGTTGAAAATTAATTATTTACCTGAAAACCTACGATCTCTTTACTGTAAAGATGCTATTATTCATAGTAACCTTTATTTAGAAAACAACTTGTGATAAAATTCATTATATCATCTGGAAGTGTATAGTTGTAAACGGTAAACACAATGGTACAGACAACCCAACTTCGTTTTAACGGTTCCGTGTGGTGCAATCTGGATATCGCCCTGCGCAATCTCGATCAGTTGTTCGGCAGTGTGGCGCAGCCTCAGGGTCTGACCATCATTGAATGGTATATCCTGCGTGCGCTGTACGAACGCGATGGGCAGCATGCTTCTGAACTGGCACGCGCTGTTGGCCGCGCCGCGACTTCTTTTACCCCGAATCTGGACAAGTTGCAGCAGAAGGCTTAATCGAACGCCGCCCTGACCCCACTGACCGCCGCGCGGTGCATATTTATCTGACTAAGGAAGCTGAAAAGCTTCGCGAAGAAGTGGTTTCAACCAGCGCCGCGCTTGATAAGCAGATTCGCGTGCTGTTCAATGGCGACGATTTTGAAACCTTCCTGCGTGTGCTAACCACCCTGCAAACGTTGGAACCTGACTACAGCGATGAAATGATCACCCCGGCCAACCATAAGGGTAAGCTGACGGTGGCCTCGATGAACGGGCACAGCCGCAATTAAGCTGTAACCTTCAATCAGTCAAATTGACAGAACCGCCGGGGAGCGAACGTGCTTTCCGGCGGTTTTTGTTTCCATGAGCCGGCGTGTTTTCCAGCACATACCCGCGCTGCGTCGCAATCCGCCGCAAATGATCATCGTAAGTGTGCAGCGCGCCTTCGCTGAACAGCATAAAACGCACCAGGGTGAGCGGATGCGCCTGGGTTTCCACAAAATCGGATACAGTCGAGATGGCAATCGGGGCGGCTTCCTCTAAAGGATAGCCATATACGCCAGTGCTGATCGCCGGAAAAGCGATGCTGTACAGCCCATTTTCTGCCGCTACTTCCAGGCTTCGCCAGTAGGCGCTTGCCAGCAAACGCGGCGATTCTGGATTGCCGTGCTGGTAAATTGGACCTACCGTGTGAATGACGTAGCGCGCGGGCAGGTTATACCCGCCTGAAATTTTTGCGTCGCCCGTCTCGCAGCCGCCTAATGTGCGTGTTTCTTCCAGCAGCTTTGCCCCTGCCGCCCGGTGAATAGCGCCATCCACGCCGCCGCCGCCCAGCAGTGAGCTGTTGGCGGCATTCACAATGGCGTCGGTAGTTTCAAGCGTAATGTCGCCTAATGATGTTTCGAGAACTGTGCTGGAAAGCCTTGCGCGCATAGAGCTAATCAGGTTTACTTTGAGTGGGAAGTTGTTAAATATATCGCGTCCCGATTAAATCGCGCCTAATGTTAGGAAAGACAAACTATGCAGCCGCTCACCCCGCAAAATGTGCAGGCAGTTATTGACCGCGTGATGCCCGGCACGCAGATCATTTTTTTTGAGAATACTACCGCCACATCGCAGCAGGCGGCAGATAACATTGGCTGCCTGCTAGGGCAAATTGTGAAAAGCATCTGCTTTCTGGTGGAGCTGGAAGATCGCCGCGAGCCGATTATTGTGCTGACCAGCGGCGATCAAAAAGTGGATGATCGCAAAATTGCCGATCTCTACGGGGTAGGGCGCAAGAAAGTGAAAGTAGCCACAGCCGATGAACTGGTCGAGATTTACGGCTATCCTCCCGGCAGCGTGCCGCCTTTCGGTCACCGCCAGCCTATCAGAACCTATATTGACCAGACGCTCAGCCGTTGGGATCAGCTCTATGCCGCCGGGGGCGATCACAACGCCATCTTCCCGATAACGTTGGCTGTTCTCGTTAGCACAACGGGCGGCGAGCTGCGAGATGTGGTGAGAGAGCAGAATACGTAATATCGCGTATTATAGAGGGGGTAATGCTGTCACCCTCACACCCCACCGACCGCCGCCTGCACGTTTTCAGCCAGATAGATCAAAATTTCCCGCAGGCGTTCGCGCCATAGCTCTGGCGTCGTGCGCAGCTCTATCGCCACGCGGGTGACAGTCACATCTACCCCTAAGCGTAGTTCCAGCCGCTCGCGGTTGATCTCCACGAGATAGGGCAGCCGAATCTCAAACTTGTCGCCGCGCTTGACCACCGCCGTTGCGTTGGCTTCCTGTGCCAGCAGCTTGATCTCAATCTGGTACAGCAGGCCTTCCACCGCCACCGGCAGCGCGCCAAAACGATCTGTCAATTCTGCACGTAATGCCGTCACCTCGTCCACTGCTGAAAGCCCGCCGATGCGCCGGTAAAGCTGAAGCCGCAGCGAAATTTCGGGAATCCAGTCAGCAGGTAAGTAGGCGGCAATTGGCAGGTCAATCAGCACCACGCTCTGGCTGATTGGCGGGGCAGGCGGCAGCGCTTCTTTTGCCTCACGCTTCTGCTGGCTTTTCAACTGGCGAACAGCCTGCGCCAGCATTTGCGTGTAGAGGTGCAAGCCAATCGCCGCGATCTGCCCGCTTTGACGCGTACTCAAGATGTCCCCTGCGCCGCGCAGTTCCAGGTCGCGCATGGCGATCTGAAAGCCGCTGCCCAGATCGGTGTATTCAGCCAGCGTTTGCAGGCGTTGATGTGCCTCTTCAGTCAGGCGGTTGTTCGGCGGATGAAAGAAATAGGCGTAAGCCTGCTGCGCGCCGCGCCCCACGCGCCCGCGAAGTTGATATAACTGCGCCAGCCCAAACCAATCGGCGCGGTCAATGATCAGCGTGTTGGCGTTGGGAATATCCAATCCGCTTTCAATGATCGAAGTGGAAAGCAGAATATCAAACTCGCCGTTGCCGAACTGCTCCATCACCGTTTCCAGCAGGTGTTCATCCATCTGCCCATGACCGATCACCACCCGCGCTTCAGGCACAATTTCTTCCAGATGCTCGCGCACGCTCTGGATGGTCTGCACACGGTTATGCACAAAAAAGACCTGACCGCCGCGCTCCATCTCTCGCAAAACCGCCTGTCGTATCAACCGGTCATCTATCACGCCAACATGGGTGATCACCGGCAAGCGTTCTTCTGGCGGCGTCTGGATCATGCTGATATCGCGCACCCCGCCAAGGCTCATATAAAGCGTGCGCGGGATAGGTGTGGCGGTTAGCGTGAGCACGTCCACCATCGTGCGTAAGCGCTTGAAATGTTCCTTATGCTTCACCCCGAAGCGCTGTTCTTCGTCAATTACGATCATGCCGAGATTTTTGAAAGTCACGTCGTCAGCCAGCAGGCGATGTGTGCCTACGATGATATCAACTTCGCCTTCGCGAATCTGGCGCAATATCTGCCGCTGATGTTCTGGAGAGCGGAACCGCGAAAGCATTTCTACCTTCACCGGGAATGCAGCCAGACGGCGGCTGAAGTTCTCAAAATGCTGCTGGGCGAGGATGGTGGTTGGTACCAGAATCGCCACCTGCTTGCCATCCATCACCGCTTTGAAAGCCGCGCGTAGGGCAACTTCGGTCTTGCCATAGCCCACATCCCCACAGATCAGGCGATCCATCGGTTGTGGGCGTTCCATATCTTCTTTAAGCGCGCGCACCGCTTTTAACTGGTCTTCGGTTTCCACGTAGGGGAAAGATGCTTCCAGTTCATGCTGCCAGGGCGTATCTGGTGAGTACGGCGGACGTTCCACCGCCGCGCGCGAGGCGTACAGATCGAGCAGTTCGCGCGCTTCTTCTTCAGCCGCCTTCTGCGCCTTGCTCTTGATGCGAATCCAGTCTGCCTGACCGAGCTTGTTCAGCGTTGGCGGCCGGTCATCTGGCCCCACGTAGCGCGTCAGCCGGTCAGCTTGATGGATCGGCACGAACAGCGCATCAGTTCCTGCGTATTCAATCAGCAGATATTCGCGCTCCACGCCTTCCAGTGTGCGGCGGCGCATACCCGCAAATCGCCCCACGCCGTAATCGCTGTGTACCACAAAATCGCCTTCGCGCAGGTCAGCATAGGCATTTTCTGGCGTGCGGCCTTTCTTCGGAGTCTGGCGGCGGCGGGGTTCTGGGCGGCTCCAACCGAAGATTTCGGCATCGGTCAGCAGATGGGTTTCGCCATCGCCGGTGCGCAAGCGCCAGCCTTCATGCAGCACGCCTTCCACAAAGGTAATGGAGCGCGATGGCGGCGGGGTTAGCAGGGTGTCGGTTTCTTCAACCGGCGCGCTTTCCTGTTCCCGCCAGATTTCGCTAAGGCGGGAAGCCTGTGCGGTCACGGCAATTGAACGATCACCCGCGCCGCGCAGTTCCCGTAAACGGGTGAGCAGCGATTTTAACTGCCCGCCAAAGCGATTTTCCGGCGAAAGCAGGCTGCGTAGCTCGCCTTCCAGCGATTCATCGCCAGGGGCATTACCCATATACACTACGCGGCGGTCGCTCAACGCGCGTTCCAGCACCGGCCAGCCCAGATAAGGCTGCGGCATATCTTCTGGCAGCAAACCGTTAGCAAGCTTGTCGTGCCTGGCCTTTTCAGCAGCTTCTTCGATACCAGAGATGGTATCCCGCAGTTCACCGCCGTCTTCCAGCACGATCAGCGAGTCTTGCGGCGCATAGTCCAGCAAATTGACCGGATATGGATACAGGTAGGGCAGATAGTATTCAAGGAATGGGAAGCCTGTTCCTGACGCAAGCGACTGTTGATCCGGGCGTGGGCTGGTCATATCAGCTTCAGACAGGCCAGCGAACCAGTTTTGCAAGTGAGCTGCGATATTGGGCGCATTTTCTGGCAGCGCTTCGCGGGCAGGGGTAATGACCACTTGCTCAACCCGCCCATTAGTGCGTTGTGTCGCCGGGTCAAACAGCCTTAGACTGTCAATTTCATCATCAAAAAATTCGATGCGAACGGGCTGGTTCATGGCTGGCGGGAAAACGTCCAGAATGCCGCCGCGACGCGCAAAAGTGCCCGATTCCAGCACCATGGTTTCAGGCTCGTAGCCCGCCTGTATCCAACCTGTGATCAACTTTTCGACATTTTGCCGCTGCCCAACTTTCAGGGTTTGCGTGGCTTTGCGAAAAGTGTTCACTGGCATTGTGCGCTGCATCAATGCCCGCGCGGAGGTGACGATTAGAACCTCGTCCCCCGCTTCCTGCTCCGCCAACAGCGGAGAGGGGGAATCTTCCATCAGGGCGGCTAGCGTTTCAATACGTGCGCGGGTTGGGGCATCTCCCCAGGCCGAACGCTCATAGAACAAGGGCGCAGGTTCGGCAAAGCGCAGCACCCGCCGATCCGGTTGCCATACGGGAAGTTGTTCGGCGGCGTTATAGGCGCGATCTACGCGTGCGGTCACGTAGATGACCGGCGCAGGCCATTCACGGGCGAGCGCCGCCAGCACATACGGACGCGCAGCCCGCAGCACCCCTAAAGAGGCCGCAGTATGGGTATCCCCATTCTTGAGGCGGCGCAGCAAAGTGCGGTATGCGGTGGTTTCCGAAAGCAGATCGAGCAAGCCGGAGAGATTCATGAATTCAACCCGTCAAGTTTGACTACAGGCATGCAAAACGCGGAAGCGGTACAGCATACCGTCCGTAATTTGAGCGTTGATTGAGCGGGTGCAGCAGTTCGCTGTGCCCCTAAACATAAATGATTGTACCGGCAAAAGTGTGCTGTTGAACTAGCTTTCTTCTGTGGGCGCAGCAGTAACCGGCTTCGCTGGCTTTTGTGGGCGCAGGCTTTCAACCGGGCCGTTATAGCGAGACATCGCCAGATCAATGCCGTCAGTCAGCCATAGTTCAATAGCCAGTATCGCGCGGTCAATCACTTCCACCGCCAGAATTTCATCGTCACCTTTGAACGGCGCCAGCACATAATCAGCCGGATCCATGCGCCCCGGTGGGCGGCCAATACCCAGCCGCACACGGGCAACTTCCTGCGTGCCCAATCGCTGCAAAATATGCTTCAAGCCGTTTTGGCCGCCGCTGCTGCCTTCTTTACGAATACGCAGCGTGCCCAGCGGAATATCCAGATCGTCGGCGGTGATCAGGATGCGGTCAGGCGGAATTTTGTAGAAATGAGCGATAGGCGCCACCGAATCACCGCTCACATTCATGAAGGTTTGTGGTTTAGCCAGCAGTACCCGCTGGCCGGCAATCGTTCCCGAAGCGACCTGCGCCTTATGCTCTATTTTTCCGAAGGTTAAACCGTGCTTCGCGGCTAACCGTTCAACGGCGCGAAAGCCGATATTATGGCGGGTGTTTTCGTAGCGCGAACCGGGGTTGCCCAGCCCGACGATCAGGTATAGATCGGTCATCGTTCCCTCGAAGATACCGCCTCATTATAACAGGGAGTGAAAGGCGAATTGAACTGTGAAGACCGGAAAGCCCGTGCCTCTACACTATGTTTGAGGGTGAACTCATCGCCTGAAATGCATTGGTACCTGTCGCGGGCTGTTATTCTTCAAACGGATCCGCTGGCCGCTCAATTTCCAATGAGCGCTCAAATTGCGTTTCATATAAATGGGCATACAATCCGCCCTGCGCCAGTAGTTCGGCGTGGGTTCCGCGCTCAACAATCCTCCCACGATCCATCACCAGAATGAGGTCAGCGGCGAGAATGGTGCTTAGGCGGTGGGCGATCACGATGCTGGTACGGTTAGCCATGATGCGTTCCAGCGCTTCCTGAATCAGCGCCTCGCTCTGGCTGTCAAGGTGGCTGGTGGCCTCATCCAGCACCAGAATGCGCGGGTCTTTGAGAATGACGCGCGCGATAGCGAGCCGCTGTTTTTCACCGCCGCTTAAGCGGTAGCCGCGTTCGCCAACGATAGTGTTATAGCCATCGGGCATGCCCATGATGAAATCATGGATATTGGCGGCTTTTGCGGCGGCGATCAATTCGGCATCGGTTGCGTTCAGCCGCGCATACAGCAGGTTGGTGCGTATGGTGTCATGGAACAGGTAGGTTTCCTGTGTAACCATGCCGATATTGTCGGAAAGCGCCTCTAGCTGTACATCGCGCAGATCATGCCCGTCAATCAAGATGCGTCCGCTGGTGGGGTCATACAGGCGCGGGATCAAATAGGTCATGGTCGTTTTACCAGCGCCGCTTGGCCCAACCAGCGCCGCCAGTTGGCCGGGATGAATCTCAAACGAGATGTCTTCCAGCGCGGTTTCGCGTGCCTGATGGGGCGAAGGGGCTTCAAGGTCATCTGCGACAGGCTTGGCCGCGCCGCCGGAACTACCGGATAATACCGTTGTTACGTTATCAATGCGTCCGTAACGCCTAACTGCGGACAGCAAGCCTTCATCACCCTTGTCGTATTTGAAGGTAACATGATCAAAAGTGAGCGCGCCGCGCACGTTGGTAAGCACATACGCATCTGGTTTTTCGGCAATTTCGACCGGCAGATCGACGATTTCAAAAACGCGCTCAAAACTGACCATTGAGGTGGAAAACTCTACCGGAATATTGATCAGGTATTGCAGCGGGCCGTATAACTGGCCGAGATATGCGGAAAAGGCCACAATCGTGCCGATGCTGAATGCGCCAGCCAGTACCAGATGCCCGCCCATCCAGTACACCAGCGCGCTGCCAATCACGCCGGTCAACCCCAGAATTGCCCAGAATTGACTGCCTAAAACGGCGCGACGAACGCCGATATCGCGCACCCGCGCCGCGCGCTCACCAAAGCGCTGGGTTTCCAATTCAGTTCGCCCAAACAGCTTGACCAGCAGCGTGCCGCTAATATTCAGGGTTTCACCAACCATCGCGTTCATTTCAGCGTTGATGTCCATCTGTTCACGGGCGATTCTGCGGAGGTGCTTGCCGACGCGCCGCGCTATGATGATCAGCACTGGAAGCACAGCAACGCCGATAATGGTCAGCCGCCATTCCAGCGACAGCATGACGATGAGAGTGGCGATTACGGTGAACGTATTGGTGACCGCGCCGATCAGCGTGTCGGTAATCGCAGTTTGCGCGTTGACGACATCGTTGTTCAGGCGCTCATCAATTCGCCAGATTTGGTATGCGTGAAGAAACGCAGCGACATGCGCTGCAAGTGTGCGTAAAGCTGAAAGCGCAGCCGGTAAATGACACCTTCCCCGACCGCAGAATCAAGACGGCGGATGATGATGCCAATCAGGCTGCTAAACAGGGGGATTGCCACCAGCCCCAACGCCAGTATGTTCAACTGATCGGCGTTTCCTTCCGGCAGAGTCACGTCAATCAACTGGCGGAAAATGAGCGGCGTAAGCAGCCCGATAAAAGTTTGGATCAGAATCAGGACAAGGATGATGATTATTTGTTTGCGATAGGGACGGGCATAAGCCAGCACCCTGCGCACCAGATTCCACGAAATGTTTGCCTTCGCTTCATCTTCTGAACCGGGATATGCGTATCGCCACATATGTCTACTCATCTATATTTTCGACCATCTTAAATGCGATTGATTGCGAATGTGTGAAGTGTAATCGCGGATCGGGGTTGTGTCTGCTGGTCAAATGGATAGGGAAGTGATGCAGAGATTCAGCCAGTTCAATGTGCTTGGGCATAGCGCCGCACAACCAGCGGTGTCGGTTCGGTCGGCGGCGCGATCTCAATAGGATTACATGCTCTCAGTGGCCTCTGCCGCCACGCCTGAGCCAGAGACAGTGAAAGTGACGGGTGAGCCGTATGGCACGCCGTTAAGGTCGAATTGAACCGACCAGTTTCCGGGACTAAAACTCACATCGCCAGACGGCATATAGAACCAGATGCAGCCAGCCGGAATATCAAAGGTAGGCGACCATTCGTAGTAAATTTGCTCAGCCCCCTCCCACAGAAAATGTGCCACAAGCTGGGAGCCAGCAGTGAGGTTTACGGCATTTGCGACCACATAAACGCCGCTTGATGAGGTCGTAAAATCGCTTTGTAAACCGGCGGCGCAGTCATCGGGGCCAACGGTGGCAGCGGTGACGATATTGGTTAAAGCGGGAAGTGTGGGATCAATGGTAGCGGTTGGCACCGGCGTGAAATCTGCCGGGTTGACGATATCGCTGTTTCCCTGTGCGCCGCCTTGACCCACGATAGTTGGCTGAATGACCGGGACGGTGATGCCGAGATCGTTTGACGTGCCGGTATCTGGCGATACCTGCTGCCCGCCATCTTCAACGACGGGCATCGGGGTAATGAAGCGAATATCCACAAATGGCGTGCCTAGCGCCAGCATCGTTGCCGCGATGCGGGTGGTTTGTATCTGAGCGCGGGCTACGGCGGTGAGCGCTGATTCCATTGTGATTGCCAGCCGCTGCGATTGTGGTGTGGCGGTTTGCTGGGCAAGGGCAACCATCGTCCCCCGCGTATCACGCTCCATTTGCAGCGTTTGCTGGGCGGCTTCCGGCGCGAACATGTTACATCCGGCTAAAAAAAGACCAGCGATAAGGATATATTTCCGGAGTTTGGTCATTTCTGAACTGTTTTATCAGCCTGCATTAAGCCTGTAACCGGGCCAAGTGTAACAGAGGCGATAATATCCATCTACCCGAACAAATGAGAACGCCGCTCAAGCGTATGCTGGCGGCGTTCTTAGGTGGAGGTGCGCGGTACTGCCCCGCGGTCCGATAAGAGGTGAGACAATGCCTCTACAGGTTTAGTCGGCTGTTGTCTTTCGGCCCATGTAGCCCCGCCAACTCGGTACGCATGTGCCTAAGCCGATGAGTCTTTGGCTGCGCGTATCGGCGTGGCGCTGCCGCACTCTCCCATTGGTGACGCCCGCTACGCATCCGGGGAGAGCCGGAAGCGGCGAACGGTTGGGCTACTTTGGCCCAACACCTAGCTCAACCGCGATTAGGCGGCGTAAGCGTAGGCAGGTGTGTTGTTCTTGGCAGTTAATGCCTTGCTCATTTTAACGTGGCTGAGCGCCACGACCTGCCACACGGCCCCAAACTCCCACGTCGAGTCTAGGTCACCCCCGTGTTATGAGCATTATTATAACATGATTCCGCCTGATTTTTTGCGGTTCGGGCTGAATTTCTGATGGATTTCTGAGAAAACATACTGCTTCCTGACGTGCCGCCTATGCCTAAATTACGCCAATCAGCCGATGCGCGTTGAAGGCTATCTATGTTGCTACAATCGAATCCGTAGCGCTAAAGGAGCGCTGGTATCGTTAAGAAGAGGTTTCAAATGGTTTCAAAAATGCGTTGGATGATGGCTGTACTTTTCATTGCTGCGTTAAGCGTATCTGCTGCGAGCGCGCAGGATGATGCCTGTTTGCAGCGCGGCGGCCAGTTGAACGATGAGGGACAGTGCGTTTTAAGCCTTAGCATGTCTATACAGATGGATTACCCGCTGGAACTGGCGGAAAACGACATCGTGGCTTCTACGCTTGACCCGTTCATTGAAACAACACGGTTAAGTTTTGTCGAAGCGGTTAGCATGGCTTTTAGCCCTGCGCCCGGCATCTATGAATCTATAGCGACCTATGAGACGACGCAGTATTCAGATGAAATCACCAGTCTGGTTTATACGATCTATGAATTTACCGGCGGCGCACATGGAAACACCTATTTCCACACGTTCACCTTTGATCTGGCGAACGGCACGCTGATCACGCTGGATGATTTATTTGCTGAAGGCAGCGATCCCTTTGCGGTGATCGCGCCGATTGTCGAAACGCTGCTCACTGAACAGTTAGGCGATGCGGCAGATCCACAATGGATCGTTGAGGGGACAGGCGATAACCCCGATAATTACCAGAATTTTTCGCTTAGCGAAGATGGCATTACCTTCTACTTTCCGCCCTATCAGGT
>LMZS01000176.1 GCA_001567085.1 Chloroflexi bacterium OLB15 | reverse complement strand
TCGAACGGCTTAGGTCATAGCCAACGCTCTGCATACCACGGGTTGCCAGATCAAGCTGCAAGTTGCCAGTGCCGTGTGCCAGATCAAGAATCCAGCCTTCATGCGGCACATGGTCAAAAGCGGCACGCTGCCATTCGCGCCACTCGCCCATTGAAACTATCCAGCTTACGAAGTCATAGGTGAAAGCAAAGGGGTTATAAAGCAGCCAGAAACCAAAACGGACGAGCCGCTGCCATGCCGTTCGCATCGTGCCCTAAGCCAGTGCCGCGCGTATCACATCTGGCACATCGGTGATGATGCCATGTACGCCCATCGCCGCCAGTTCAAGCGCGCGTTTCGGCTCGTTCACTGTCCACACATTTATCGGCCAGCGTGCATGTTCAGCCGCATATTCCGGCGTCACAAGCTGGTGATACGGGTGCAAATAGCGGCATTTTTCGATGAACGGATCGCCTAAGGCATCATAGGTCGCATAAAGGAAACCAAGTTCGACCTGTGGCAAAATCGCGTGAAAGCGCTTGAGCGTGACAAGGCTAAATGAGGAGATGATCACGTTATGCGTCAGGGCATAACGCAGTATCAAATCAGCAGCTGCCTGCTCTATGCCATCGCTCTGCGCAGCATCAGAGTTATCTGCTGCCTTAATCTCGACGTTAATCAATAACGAATTACGAAAATGATCGAACACCTCTTCCAGCGTGGGGATCGGTGTTTCAGCAAATTCTGGCGCAAACGAGCTGCCCGCATCCAACGCCTTAATCTGCGCCAGCGTCATCTCGCGGATGCTGCCCCGCCCATTGGTTGTTGCGTCTACGTGTTCATCGTGCAAAATAACCGGAATGCCATCGCTCGAAAGCCAAACATCCAGTTCAATACCATCCGCGCCCTGTGCCTGCGCCAGTTCAAAGGCAGGCATAGTGTTCATCGGCGCATATGCCCGCGCCCCGCGATGTCCCAAAATGAGCGTCATCGGTCACTTTGCAATCTGTACTTGCCCATCTTCAACCCGCACCTTGAACACCTTGATCGGGCTGAAAGCTGGAGGCGCAGTTACATGTCCATCACGCAGGTCAAAACGCGCGCCGTGTTTGGCACACTCAATTTCGCAGTCAATCACGTAGCCATCTGAAAGCGGATATTCTTCATGCGAGCACCGATCTTCAACTGCATATAGCGTGCCGCCCACATTAAAAATGACCACCCAATCCCGCTTGAATTCCACTACAATCCGCTCGCCCG